>JANORY010001082.1:0-1399 GCA_031415535.1 Burkholderiales bacterium
GGCGCATCAGTCAGGATAGCGAGGAGTCAAGCAGACCGCGCGAGGGTCTGGCTGATTCTTAGTAGCGATGCCCATGATGGTGATGATGACGATGCCCGCCCGACCAGCGGCCACCCCAACCCCAGCCTGGCCCGACCAGCACCGGTGCGGGTGCGTAAATTACCGGACGGGGCGGTGCAATAACGACGCCGCCACCGTGGAAAGGACCCGCCGGTACGATCGCGCAGGCATTCAATCCTGCAGCAAGCGAGACCGCCAGTAAAAATTTTGCTGCGATTTTCATGTTCGGCTTCCTTTCAAGATGCCAGACTTCGTTGTTCGCCAGACTTCTTACTCCAATAACGCAAGCTTCCCACGGCGGACGACTTTCAGGTTTGTCCGAGTTCACTGATTTGTATCGCTTTGTAACCACAACCACTGTTTAGGAGGGATCTTCATGCCGGGGCAGCATCGAGCGCTGACATGCCAAACATTGAGCAGTGATCTTTCCGGACTGCAGTTCCGAGAACTCACGACGCCCCAAGCCGGGTCCGGTGATCTGTTGATTGCGATCAGGGCGGCCGCGTTGAACTTTCCAGATCTGTTGATGAGCGACGGAAAGTATCAGTTTAAGCCGGAATTGCCGTTTGTTCCGGGCATGGAGGCGGCGGGCGACGTCTTGCAGGCTGACGCCGAATCAGTCTTTAAGCCCGGTGATCGGGTTTATTTCGGCTGTCGCTCCGGTGCCTTGGCGCAGCGTATTGTCATGCCGGAGCGTCGGGTCAACCGCATCCCGGCGCACTTTGATTACGCGCAGGCCTCGGCCTGGCGGGTCGGTGCGTTGACCGCCTATGTCGCGCTGGTGCGGCGCGGCGCGCTGCAGCGCGGCGAGACCCTGTTGGTACACGGTGCCAGTGGCGGCATGGGTATGGCGGCGGTGCAACTCGGCAAGTATCTCGGCGCACAGGTGATTGCGACTGGCACGGATCCGATTAAGCTCGCGGTGGTCAAGCAAGTCGGTGCCGACCATGTGATCTTGATTGGGGGCGGGCAAGGCCCTGCCGGAGCATGCGCAGGTGCAGGCGCAGGCGCAGGCGCAGGAATCAGTTTCCGCGAGCGCGTCAAGGAGTTGACCAACGGACTCGGTGCTGACGTCATCTACGATCCGGTCGGTGGCGATGTCTTTGACGAGTCGACCCGCTGCATTGCCTGGGGCGGGCGGCTGCTGGTCATCGGTTTTAGCAGCGGGCGAATCGCCAGCATCAGCACCAACATCGCACTGATCAAGGGGTTTGCAGTGGTCGGCGTGCGCGCTGGCGAAAGCGGCCGCCGCAATCCGGCGCAGGGTCGGGCGAATGAACAGGCGATTGCCGAGCTCGCCGAATCCGGCGCGATCACACCGCATATCGGCGCGCGCTTT
>JANORY010001083.1:0-10888 GCA_031415535.1 Burkholderiales bacterium
TCCATGATTAACCTGAATATTCCGAGAACTTGGGTTTGCGAGCGACTGGGTTAACAAAAAAGTGCGACGGGAATCAATTACCCAGGCGCAAAGTCGGGGGACGCATACTCGGGCCGGTGCTGCCAATCAGTCGTTGTGGTCGACGCGAGCTGGCGGCTGGCAACACGGCCAGTACCGGCACGCCAGAGGCCTGCAGCAGATCTTCGGAATCGCGCAGCGGCTTTTGCATCATCTCCAGCGTCAGCGCAGCAAGCAGCGCCAGGAACAGTCCGATAAATCCACCAATGATTCCATTGAGCATCGGTTTCGGGCGTGACGGTTCGAGCGGACGGGTCGCACGGGTCAAAACACTGACGTTTGATTGCTTCGACTGACTCTGCAGATTGGTTTCGGTATAGCGCTGGCTGACCAGGTCAAGTGAACGCTGCGCGGTCTGTACTTCGCGCTCGATGATCGATACCTGATTGCGACCTTCGCGCAGCTTCAGCACCTTGGTCTTCTGGGCCTCGACGGCAGCCCGCAGTTCGACTTCGCGCTGCTGGTTAATGGTGTTGGTGGTCGAGATGCTACCGGTTACCTTACTGGTCTCGGAGTCAAGGCGCGCCCGCAAGCTGTTGACCTCAGCCCTGGCACTGACAAGCTCAGGATGAGCTGAGCCCAAACGCGACGAGAGCTGATCGAGGCGGGACTCGGCTCGGCCGAGATCGGCCTTCAAGGTTTGCAAGAGTGCATTACCGACCACATCGACCGACGATTCGCGGCCATTGCGCCCGGAGTTGGCAGCACGCGATGAGCTTTCAATACGCGCCGTTTGGGCCAGCACCAGTTGCTGCGAGAGCTCATTGAGGCGGGCATTCTCGACGTCGTAACGCTCCTCACTGGCGACGATACCGCTGGCTTGCTGCGCCGCCGAAAGTCGTTTCTGAGCTTGCTCCAACTGTTCCCGATAGGCCTTGGTTTGTGTTTCGAACCATTTGTTGAAATTACGTGCCGGTTCGGTCTTCAGGTCGAGCGTGGTCTCGATGTAACCATCAGCGAAGGCATTGACCACATTGGCGACGGTCGAAGGATCACCGGATTCATAGGCGATGTTCAGCGTGCTGCCTTCGCGGGAAATTTGGACATCCAGCTTGCGCTGCAAGGCATCCATAATTTTGTTGCGCAAGCTGCCCTCGCCCGGCGCATCTGCGTTGACCGAATTCACAAACGCCGGATTGGTTTCCAGACCAAGGGTTTGAATAACCTTGGACATAACCCGCTCGCTTTTGATCACCTCTGATTGTGTTGCCAGATAGGCCTGAATGGAATAAGGCGAAGCCATCTGTCCACCCAACACCGAGTTATCCCCTTGCAGGTCAACCGTCAAAGTGGTCAGCGCCGTGTACTTTTTGGGCAATATCAAACTGACCGCGATCGTGGTCAGCAGTGTGGCCAGAAAGATAAACAAGACCACTGCCCAACGCGCTTTGATGATCCTGAACAAATGACCGAGTACCATACAATTCCTTGTTCGACATGCCATTCCCGGTGAAGGCCAGGAATTGGCGAATGGGTCTATTTTCTACGCTTTTGACGAGCGTACAAGCTTAAATGTCATCGCGCCGATGATTTGGGCTACAGGTCCGACGGGCGGACTGTACGCGCTACGGATGGGTGGCGAATATGCCGAATGAGCGCGGATCGGCGGTTACGGGTTGTTACCGCCGGTTCGGTTAAGCGACCATTCTAGGGTCGTTTTTGGGTCTAGCCACACGCTTTTCAAGAGTATTGCGCTACTCAAGCACCAGTTTCTGATTCGCAACGACCTTTTTGTACAGTTCGAACTCGGCCTGGATTTGCGCGCTGAATTCTGGTGGCGAGTTGGCAACGATGACTGAGCCGGTGTCCTCGATCCGTTTACGAACCGCCGGGTCTTCAAGGGCCTTACGGACTGCAGCGTTTAATTTGGCGACCATGTCGCCCGGCATGCCTTTGGGGCCGTAAATGCCGTAATAGGCCATACGGTTTACGGGTTCGAGTCCTACTTCCTTGAAGGTTGGCACGTTCGGCATTTGCGGCAGCCGTTGTGGTGCCGCCACCACGATGGGAATCAGGCGATTGTCTTTGATAAACGGCAGCGCCGACGGGATATTGTCGAAAATGATCGGCACCTGGCCGGCGACCGTGTCATTGAGGGCGGGTCCGGCACCGCGATACGGAATGTGGATCAAAAATACGCCAGCCAGGTTCTTGAACAATTCCGTTTGCAGATGTCCGATCCCGCCGGCACCCGACGAGGCATAGGAGTGTTTTCCGGGTGAGCGTTTTAATTCAGCCAGAAACGACTTGTAGTCCTTGGCTGGGAAACCCGGGTGAACGGCAATCACGTTCGGAGTTGCCGCTATGTTGATAATGGGTGTGAAGTCAGTTACCGGGTTATAGGGGATCTTGGGGTTGATAGCAGGGTTGGCGGCGGTAGTCGACACCGTTGCCATGCCCAGGCTATAGCCATCCGGGGCCGCACGCGCCGTTTCGGCCGCGCCCAGGGCACCACCACCACCGGCCTTGTTCTCGACGATTACCGTGGTGCCCAGCGCCCTGCCCAGCGGCTCGGCGATGACCCGCGCGATGATGTCGGTCGTGCCGCCCGGGGCAAACGGGACTTGCAACTTAATGGGTCGACTCGGATAGTTTTGCGCCTGGGCCGAGACCGGAACAGCGGCCAGCAGGCTGACCATCATTGCCAGGGCGGTGCGAATAGAGAGCGCTCGTTTTGTGTTGATCATGATTTCCCGAAGAATGTGTCGCCGGGCAATTGCCAGCCTGCGAACTTAAACGATTTCGATTACCGGGAAGTTGACCACCGGCCGCAACACATCCTTACAAAGCGGGGGTTCCCCAATCGATCAGCCGAAGACCGTTTACCGTACTGAAGGGGTGTGCCTGCGGACTGCGGTTGGCAATGATCAAGGCCATGTCTCGGACCCGGGCCATACCGCATAACTGTGCGCTCAGCGCATTCAGCGGCTGCTCGCGGGCGCGCGCTTCGGCCAGAATTCGTGCCGATTCCCGGGCATCCTCAAGCCTGAAATCGATGACCACAATTGAATCCAGCAACGCATTAAAGACCGATTCGGTCTTGACCGACAGGTCTGGTCGCAAGATAAAGGAGTAGCGCAATTCCATAACGCTGACACTGGCAATGGCCAGATCGATCGGCGCGGTCGAGGTCAGGCGCGCATGAACGTTCGGCTGGCCCTGCAGGAAGTCAGCGATTACGCTGCCATGCAACAAGTACTTCACAGGCTGCGAACCACGGTTGCGAATCGTTCGCCGAAGGGATCGTCGACGCGCTGCGCCGCTTGCGGAATTTCCAGTACCGGATGGTTGGCATCCCCGGTCCAGTTTCGAACCAGGCTTGGCCAGCCGTCGGAGCGGTGCCGTGCCAGAAAGAGTTCCAGGCCTTCCCGAATCATCGCGCTGCGAGAAATCGAATGTTGCGCCGCGAACGTATCGACGACGGCCAGAAGTTCATCCGGCAAATAGGTGCTGATATTCATTCAGGACTCGGTCGGTGGATGGGTAGCCAAACAGGTAGGCAGCTAGTGCGGTAGATAGGTAAGCAAATGGGTGAGTCAGGGGTGAGTCACGGACAATTAGTGCGCGGAGGCCTACATTATACATTTCTAATACCCTTTGTATTAGAGTTATAGATTACTTTTTGAGACCACCGACACACCGTTCAACCGCGTTGAAAGATTGACCATTCAGTTAGGTCATAAAGTACTTAACTGATTGATTAACAATGACTAAGTTAAATAATATACAATTCTAATACTACCTATGCTGTGTGCTTATATTAGATTTTCGACCGCAGAGTCGCGCTGGCAGCTAAAAAACCAGCACCCGCCAGGCGTCATCCAACGAGCGTGACGACACTGAGCTGGCCCCGGCCACCCCGTCAAACCAGGGCGCACAAGCCTCCAAAGTCAAACCGGCAGCGAGCAAGGAGGCACCACAGGCGTAGAACTTTACGCCCTGATCACGGGCGTGTTGCATAAACTCGGCGGCACTTCTCTGCCGATCTGCGCCCGGGAAAACGCCCTCTGCTATGCCCGGTGCGCCCAACAAAACACTGCGTGCCGAAAAATAAACTTCCACCCGGGCATCCATCGCGGCGGCACTGGCGGCGACCGAAAATGGCGTTGCACATAACTGCGGCTGGGCAGGATCAGTCGCCCATAGCAAAATTGCCAACTGCTTAATGTCCATGAAAGCCGTTCTCATCCATAACCCGCTCCAGCACTAGCCGCAACGCCTGGCCAGACACCAGGCTCGATTGATCCCGCAGCCAGTCGCTAGCTTGGATTTGAACGAGCCACTGGCCATACGGGTCACGGTTTAGATCACGCGCGCCAAACTCCAGCGCAGCATTGACGTCAATCAGAACGCCCGCCACCGGAGTTCTGACCGCTGCAACCAATTTGCCGGTCTCAACGTTCCCAACCGAGCGGTCCCGTTCAATCGCCCAGCCGCGCGCCTTCGCAACGAACAGCAGAATCTCACCTGCGGTAGCCGGTACCAACGCGGTCAAGCCCAAACTGAACAAATCGTTACCTTCGGGCCGCAGCCACACCATGTGTTCGGCATGATAAAGCAGGCCATCCGGGAACTCCAAGCCGCGAATCAGCATGAAAAGACGCCTATAAAGCGTTCCAACCAGCAGCCACAAACGGTCCCATGAAACTTGACCCCGGGCAACTAAAGATACCTGATTCCGAGCATCTCCAGTCGCTCCAGCGCCGGTTTATGCTTCTGACGACCCGCCTTGCGAAACCAGTCTACCGCCATGGCTTCGTTGCGTTCAAGCCCACGGCCATCGATATAGGCACAGCCCAGATTGAACTGCCCGGCAGCTAAACCCAGATTAGATGACTTACGGAACCAGAATACTGCCAGCACGTCATTCGGCATCACGCCATCGCCCTCTTGTAGCAGTACCCCGAGATTGTTCGAAGCCTCGGCATGCCCAGCCTCCGCCGCGCTTCGAAAACACTCGGCCGCCTTTGCCGAATCTACCGCAGTACCGCGTCCCTCGATATGCATTACGCCCAAATTGAACATCGCACCGGCATGCCCACCCCGTGCCGCATCGGAAAATAATTGATAAGCACGTACCTCGTCCTGCGCAACGCCAACGCCCCGTGCATACAGCCGAGCCATGCCGGCGAAGCCATTCGCATGGCCGGCCGCCATCGCCCTTTCATACCAATGTCGGGCCAACATCAAATCACGCTCTACGCCGCGCCCCTCTTCATAAAGAGTGCCCAGACTTGCCATGGCCACCGCCAAGCCATTGGCAGCATCGCGCTCTAGACGTTGAATGGCTTGGTCCAAATTTCTGGCAACTGCCTCATCAGGACTGCGACCGAGGCGCGCCGCGCGTTTAGCAACCAGGTCATTGGCTTCGGCCACCCCCCGCGCGACCGCCCTGGACAACCACAACTCACCGGCGGCTTCGTTGCGTTCAGTGCCGTCACCCTCGATCAACATCCGTGCCATTTGCCATTGCGCACGGCCATGCCCCAGTTCGGCAGCCAAGCCAAAGCACTGCAGGGCCCGCGCTTTATCAATCGCGCCACCAAGGCCTGCCAAATGAAGCATGCCCAGTTGATAATGGGCTAACTCGGCCCCGCCACCGGTGCCATCGCCTGAGCCACTCAAAGCCAATGCCCGTTCAAGCCAGATCCGCGCCGCAGGTGGATCGGCGGCAAAGCCATGATCCAAATCACCCTGCGCCAATAACAAACCCGCGTTCAATGCCCCTTGCGCCACCCCGGCATCAGCCGCCCCAACAAACCACCTGAGCGCCTCGCGCGGATCGGTTTGCACCCCCCGCCCGAGTCGGTACAAGGTGCCAAGGTCGTTACCGGCCAAAACAATCGGCGCTGACGGGTGCTCAACCGCCACCCGCCACCAACGCGCAGCGGCTAGCGGGTCAATCACGCCGCCCTCGCCGGAATCGAGCATATTGCCCAAGCGATGCGCCGCCTCTGGCAAGCCGGCCTCGGCAGCCTTGTGCAGCCAAGCCCGCGCCGCAACGAGATCAACTGCAACGCCCGAACCATTTGACAAGGCCAGCGCGCAATTGAACATCGCGGACGCGTCGCCGCCCAGCGCTGCTTGCTCAAACCAGTGGAACGCCTGACCGTAGTGCTGGGCGACACCAACGCCCAGATCAAACATCGAGCCGAGCCGTGCTTGCGAGCGAAGGTGACCCGCTTGAGCGGCCTGCTCGATCAGTGCGAACGCGCCGACCTCATCGGTCGCACCACCACTGCCGTCTTGCAGCATCAAGCCGAGATTAAACCGCGCATCGTCGTCGCTGGCGAGCGCAGCCGCACCGTACCAGCGACGCGCAGCGACCAGATCGACCGTAACGCCACGACCTTCTTGCAAGCACACCGCGTAGTTGAATGCCGCCAGCGGATCGCCGAGCTGTGCCGCCTCGCGAAACGCCAGCACTGCCTGTGCGCAATCTCCGGTCGCCATCGCCGCTTCACCCGCCCGCGTCCATTCGAGCGCGCGTTCACCAGTGGCCTTGGCCGAAGCCAGCGCTTTGTCACGATGGGTGGCGGCACGACGGCTACGGAACCACTCGACTAACAACATGTTAGTGCATTTCGAAAAGGGCGGAAGAAAGTAGGAGTCGAACCTACCCGGGATCGTCTGACGACCCCAACAGGGTTTGAAGCCCAGCCGCGCCACCGGACGCGATTTCCTTCCGAAAAGCTGATTTTATGGTCTCCGAATTCACTGCGACAGAACTGCCGCTTTATACCAGATGCTGCTCGCTATGCCAGATATTGCTCGCTATGCCAGATATTGCTCGCTATACAACAAGATGCTGCTCGCGCACAAAGTGAACATCGCGAACGCGTCGCGCGATGCCGACCCGATCAAAGTATTCCAGCACCTGTATGGCGCGCTTGCGCGACAGCCCACTCTGGTCTCGAAATCGCGCCGCTGTAATGGCCCCCTCGGTGGACTGCAGCGCGCCGGCGCAGGCCGTCATTCGCTCCACTGCCGAGCGTGTAAAGAACAGATCCCGGACAATCTGGTGGACCTCACCCTGCCGCATCAATCGCAACAAATAGCCGCGCACCGATTTTTCATCTAGTGAGGTCAAGCGCGCGATATCGCGCACCCAAGGCGGGTCGAGCGGCGTCTGGTTCAGCAGTAACAATGCCTGATCACGAAACTGCGACTCACCCGGCGAGAGTGTCACCTGGTGTTGTGGCGCATGCAGCCAGACGCCACTGGCCAGGATATCGCCCTGCTCGATCAGGCTCTGAATCAACACGCGAGCCGCGCCGCGCTCCATCTCTGGCGCGGCAATCCGTCGCAATCGGTCGCGTTCACAACCTAATTCATCCGGGAATTGAAGGTGAAACTCCTTGAGCGCCGACAGCAACTTTTCGCATAATCGTGTCCAGCAATCTCGATGCCAGACGAGCCAACTATCTGCGCCGCGCGCCGACGTACCGGGGGCCGACGAACTGGCCGCCGACGAACCGGGTGCTGACGAACCGGGTGCTGACGAACCAGGCGCTGACAAGGATTTGCAGACGAACTCGGTTTGCGCCTGCGCAAAGGCCCGCAGACGTTCCTGCGGCACATTCCATTGCGCGGCGATGGGCAACAGCGACAGCGCAGCGTCCGACTGCCCGACCACGGCCAATAGGCGATCCTCGTTCGCCTCGAGCGCCAAGGCCTGTAACTGTGCCAGGCGCTGACCGGTACGACGCTTGCGCTGCGGCGCTGCAATATCAACCACCACACCACCGCCCAGGGTTTGGTTGGCCCCTTGGTTGCGCAGCACAAATCGATCTCCGACACAGACATGAATCTCGACCTCACAGACCACTTGCACCCAGGCCTCTTGTCCGGCCGCGACTTCGGTGGGTGACAGCGGCAAGATCCGGCACATGACATCGGCCGCACCCATGTGCAGGTGCGCCGGCAGCCAGGATTTCAGCGGCGTGCGAAGATCGGCCAGCGTCCGTAGCCGGGCATCAAATCGGCTGCTGGCGCGGTGTAGCCAGGGCGCGGTCAGCCAGTCGCCGCGCTGTATCGCAGATCGCTCCAGCCCATCGCCACTCAAATTGATCGCGCATCGCTCACCACGCTGGGCAATGGCAGCAACCCGATTTTGCGCATGTAGACCGCGCACCTTGAGCTCCAGACCACGCGGCGCCAGGCGTACCGATGCGCCGGTCGATATCTGACCGGAGTGGATCGTTCCAGTGACCACGGTACCGACGCCGGTCAGCGTAAAAACGCGATCAATCGCCATTCGAAAACCGCTGTCAATTGACTGGTCGACCGGAGTCGAGCGCGCCACCGGACCGAGTTGCTGCAGATGGCGCTTTAACTCAGCAATGCCGACGCCGCTCGGGCTGCACACCTGAAAGCGCGGCGCGTTTGCCAGGAAGGTGCCAGCAAGCAGCCGCTCAAGGTCCGCGTCCAACGCGCCTAGTTGCAGTGCATCGACACGATCAATTTTGCTGATGACCACAGCACCCAAGCGTAGTCCCAAAAGCTCAAGCACCGCCAGGTGTTCGCGGGTCTGTGGCATCACACCGTCATCGGCGGCAATAACCAGCAAAGCGCAATCAATACCGGTTGCACCCGCCAGCATGTTGTGCACAAACTTCTCATGTCCGGGAACATCTATAAATCCCAACATCGAGCCATCGGGTGATTCGCAGTACGCATAACCCAGATCAATGGTAATGCCACGACGTTTTTCTTCAGCCAAGCGGTCGGCGTCTATGCCGGTTAGCGCTTTAATCAGGGCCGTTTTGCCGTGGTCGATATGACCGGCCGTGCCGATGATCATGGCAGTTGCAACAGCACGCTGATCAGTGCGGCCTCGTGCTCGATCATTCGACAGTCGAGCCACAGTGCATCGGCATGAATTCGCCCGATCACCGGCCGTGGCAGCAGTCGCAAGCGACGCTCAAGAGCAGTGAGCTTTCGACCGCTGGCTTTGCCGCTGGAGCGAATGACGGTGGCCATTGACGGTAGTCGTTCGACCGGTTGCGAACCGGAACCGATCATGCTGGCGCAGGCCGCAACGCTCACCGACCACTCCTGGGCGGAGAGCCGTTCGCTTAAACAGCGCGCCACCAACCGGGCAATCGGCTCGATATCACTGACCTTGCGCGTCAATAAGCGCAGTGTCGGCAGGCGCTGCGCCAATCGATCCGGATCCCGATAAAGCCTGAGCACGGCCTCCAGCGCTGCCAGCGTTACCTTGTCGACTCTGAGCGCGCGCTTCAGTGGATTGCGCTTGATGGTTTGAATCAGATCCTTGCGACCGACGATGATGCCCGCTTGCGGCCCGCCCAACAGCTTGTCGCCACTGAAGGTAACCAGATCGGCACCTTGACGAATCGAATCGCCGACCACGGGTTCGTGCGGTAATCCGAAGGCGCTTAAATCCAGCAGCGCGCCACTGCCCAGATCTTCCAGCAACGGCACTTGGTGTTTTTTCGACAACTCCGCGAGTATCGCCAGCGGCGTTGACTCGGTAAAACCCGACACGACGTAGTTGCTGGTATGAACCCGCATCAAAAGGGCAGTGCGCGAAGTGATCGCCGCTTCATAATCACTCAAGCGCGTGCGATTGGTTGTGCCGACCTCGACCAATTTGACCTGCGCGCGACGCATGATGTCGGGTATCCGAAAGGCACCGCCGATCTCGACCAGTTCACCGCGCGACAGGATTGCCTGACGACCGCTCGCCAAGGCATGCAGCGATAAAAATACCGCAGCCGCGTTGTTATTGACTACGGTCGCGGCCGCTGCGCCAGTCAGCTCGATCAGCAAGGACTCGATCAGATCATCGCGATCACCGCGTTTGCCATCGCGCAGCGAGTACTCGAGGTTGACCGGCTCGCTGGCGGCAATCCGCATGGCGTCCAGCGCTTCAATCGGTAACAACGCACGGCCTAGATTGGTGTGCAGCACCGTGCCGGTCATATTGAACACCGCACACAAATGCGCTTGTGATTCTTGCTCAAGTTTCGTAGCCGCCGAGGCAATCAGATTTGCGATGATCGGCTGGACCTCAATCGACAAGTCTGCCTCGTCTGCGCGCTCAGCAGCCAGCGCCAGGGTTCGGTATTCGGCCAGCGCGCCGCGCAGCGCGGTCACGCTCATTTGCCGACCAAAACGCGCCACCAGGGTTTGTGCATCCCCGTCAGTGATCAGCCGCTCGACCGAAGGCAATGCGCGCAAGCAGTTCGGCTGCTGCGGATCGGCCCTTGCCCCTGCGCGCCCAGGTCCTGATTTCGAAGTTTCAGTTGAGCGATTCACGATCGACTCTGGAAAGTTGGCGTGCTCAACAGTCTCGATTGGACTGCCAGGCCAGCCCTGATTAGGAAGGTGTCCTCGCCGCAGTATAGGCCAAGCTCAAGCGACTAGCCGGCTACGTGCAAGCGACTAGCGGGCGGCGCGCCAGCGACTATCCGGCCACGCCCGAGCGACTAGCCCTCGCCCTGGAATAAAACGAAATTAACGCCGCTACGTTGTTTGTCGGTGGTCTCTGACATCATGAGGTCCAGCGCCAGCGTGCCGAGATCATCGGCCATCGGTTCGACGTCCTGGTCTTTGTCTTGATAAAAAATCTTCAGGTAACTGTTGCATGAGCTGCAACATTCGGCGCGGGCGGCCGGATATTTGTCGGCGACATGTAGATACTCAATGCCTTCGGTAGTGTCACACTGGCTGCACTTGATGCGAACCAGATGCCACTCGGCGGCACACAGGGAACAATGTAAAGAGCGATGGCCACTCGGCGCACCCAGGCGAACCACACTGGCGGTGGGTCGCGAGCCACAAC
>JANORY010001084.1:0-3435 GCA_031415535.1 Burkholderiales bacterium
GGTTTGCCGTCGCGGCCGCGATAGTCACCAAACGCTACATCGCGCTCGCTGAGCAGATCGCCGACACTGGCACCATCGCGCTTGAATCGAGTTAAGTAAGCCTTGCTCGGTTCAGTCTGGAAGGCTAGTGCCTGCAATTCGGTGCCGGCACGGATCGCTGCGCGCAAGCCCATAATTTCCATTGCACGATGCACACTGCGCTTGTTAATTGCCGCCAGTTCAGTGGGCAATTTGCTAATTCGCAGTGCAATGGCCAGCACTTCGGATTCGAGTGTGTCGGCTGGATATGCGCGATTGGCCCAGCCACGCTCGGCCGCTTCTCGGCCGCTCAAGGAGTCGCCTGTCAACATCGACTCCATCGCCTGCCGCAGCCCCATAGTCCAGGGATGAAACTGCATATCCGGCGGGCTCATCAGCCGAACCGGCGGGTAGCCGATTTGTGCGTCCTCAGCAACGTAAACGAGGTCACAGGCAGTCGCCAGTTCAGAGCCGCCTGCCAGGCAATAACCATGTACTTGTGCGATCACCGGTTTGGCCAGATCCCAGATGCGAAACCAGCCGTCGACGACATGTCGCGACCATTGACCGAGGCCACCGGCGGAGTGGTAAGGCTGATCGATCGTGTTGTTGGCTGACAGGTCATAGCCGGAACAAAACGCTGGTCCGGCGCCGCGAATGATCGTAAGTTGTACTGCCGGGTTGCGGTCGTTTGATTCCAGTGCTTCGAAGATTTCGGTCCGAAGTCGGTTATTCAAGGCGTTGCGTTTTTCCGGACGATTCAGCGTGACGCGGCTGATGCCGGGCGACGGATGATCGATGAGAATGTGCAGGGGATCGGCCATTGCTACTCCAGGATGGATATCGTTGATTCGATACATGTCGAATTTAATATCCCTGGATAATAGAACTTTGAGTTTGTCTTGCGCTGCGACAACGCTGCGGAAGGTTCTCCCAATGCAACCAGGCCGCCGGAGCTAAAGCTCGGGCGGCCTGATTGCTGGTCAGATCGGTCCGTCAGACTGGTCCGTCGGACTTGACTCCCAAAAATTGGTCGAATCGCGGTCGGCCGATCAGGCACCGATCGTGCTTGCGTCCACAACTCGGCGTGCCTTCGTGATGTCTTTGCGAACTTCTGCGGCTGGAACACTCTTGGCCGACATGAACTTGGGGTTGTCGAGCAGTGCTTCGCCCTGGAACACATAGGGTGATTCCTGATTGGCGGCGGCAGTACTCACGGTTGACTTGACGATCGGGCCAGGGTAGCTCAGGTCTTCTGCCTGGGCGCTAAACGCGGCGACGGCGAGGCTTGCGGAAACAAGGATTTTAGCGATGGTGTTCATGGTTCACTCCAGTAGAGGTTGAGGTTTGCTTGCTGTTTCGGTTCAGGCTTGTTATCAGATCAGTCGACTTGTTTTGCGTGAGTCGATGAATTGAAGTTTGAACCTCTGAAGTCTCGTGGTGGTGACGTGAAGGGATCGCTTTTGGCTCGGTTATGTCTCGGTTTGGTCTCGGCGGCACCGTTGGTCGGATCACGACTGCGCAGGGCTGCGGCCCATCAGCCCGTGCAAGACAATCGGCGGATGTTCGCGCAGGGCGTCCTCAATAGGTTCGGTGCCCCAGCCGGGCCGATCGGGCATCACGAGATGCCCGTCTTGGTATTCCGGCAGATGGGTGAACAACTCATGATCCCAGGCGATGCGATCGATATCAACTTCCATAATGCGCAGATTGGGCACCGACGCACAAAAATGCGCATTCATCATCGTGCACAGATGGCCGTAAAAATTGTGGCAGGCAACGTTGACTTCATGCGCCTCGGCGACAGCGGCGATTTTCATCGACTGCCAGACGCCATTCCACGGGGTATCGACAATCGCCACATCGATCGCCTGCTCACGCAGGAATGGCAAGAATTGTTGCACGCCAATCAGCGTTTCGCACGAGGCGATCGGATGCCGGCTCTGTGCGCGCAAATAGGCCAGCGCCTGCGGATTCAGTGAGTCGATTTCGATCCAGAACATATCGAGATCGGCGATTTCGCGAAGGATTTTCAGATAACCCTCAGTCTTCGCGTTGAAATTCAGATCGAGCAATATATCCATGTCCGGGCCGGCGGCCTCGCGCATGATCTCCAGATGTTCGCGAATACCGCGTAGTATTTTTCGATCGACGTTCAGCTCGGGCATGAACGGTGCGCCAAAGCCGGGTCGCCAGCCCTCGATCTTGCCGTTTTCGTAGCGAAAGATATTGGTCTTTAATGCCGTGAAACCTTTCTGCCCGACCTCGCGCGCGAGTTCCTTGACACCGTTGACATCGGTAATTGCCGGTTGATAGTGCGGTGCGCGTGTGGCGCGCCAAGACACGCAGTGCGACCAATAAACCCGCAGCCGGTCACGAATCTTGCCGCCGAGTAACTCGTAACAGGGTACGCCCAAGGTCTTTGCTTTGGCGTCGAGCAAGGCGTTCTCAATTGCGCCCAGTGCCTGGCCCACGACGCCGCCGGAGCCGGGGCGGGTAATGCAGTGCAGTTCTGCGTAGATGCGTTCGTGCTGCATGACCGCCTGGCCGACGACGCGGTTGGCGAGTTGCTCGATGACGGCACCGACGCCGGGTGAGCCGAAGCCTTCGTCGATCTCGCTCCAGCCAGTAATGCCGTCATCGGTAGTAATTTTGACGAAGTAGTAGTTGCGCCAGCCGGCGCTGCAGGAGAGGGTTTTCAGGCTGGTGACTCGGGCGGTTTTTTTCATAAGGCCTCCGTGGGATTGGATTCAGCTTAGCGCTGAAGTTCTTTACGTTGAACGGTTGCTGCCAGAATTGTTTCACGCAGGCATTCTTGACATCCTCAAACGCCGAGTTCACAATTTTTAGTCGGCAGCGGGTTCCGGGCTGGACCACTTGGGGGAATGAATTAACGCTCTGACCCGAGGCTATCGGCACAGTGACTGAGCGACCGTCCTTCTGACAGATTTCATGTGAACCGTTGGTGCGCTTATGCATCCAGCCGTGCGACTTGAGGCTCAGGGAAATCTCGGTGCAATAGCCCTTCACGCGGCCAGTGGCGTGCTGAATCTCAGTCTGGCCTGATGCGGCGTATTGACCGGCAGCGCTGCGTGGTTTTCTCGAAGGATGTCGCCGAGCAGCGATTCAACGGCGTCCTTGACGGCATCCAAAGTCTCGGCCTCGACAACCAGTCCCTGAATATTCTGGCCGACCGCAACGTAGACGCCGGCCTCATTGCCGCAGGTCACATCGATTGAAATGCTTACCGACAATCCGGCGCGTGCCCACAGTTTCCAGCCGGGGAAACCGAGCGGCAAACTGATCGCGTTCATGGGAATCCTTGTTACTCGATAGCCGAATATTACTCGCGGCGGTCAAAAACAGGCACATCCAACTGCGCAGCGGCATCCGCAGTTTGATGCGATTCATGGCCCA
>JANORY010001085.1:0-21878 GCA_031415535.1 Burkholderiales bacterium
GCAACGCCGATTGCACTCTTCCAGACAGTGCGGATCATTTCCTCAAAGATCGCCCGGATCTCGACTTCGGTCAGAAACGAAGTTTCGCAATCAATTTGCGTGAACTCGGGCTGGCGGTCGGCGCGTAAATCCTCGTCCCGAAAACACTTGGTAATCTGGTAATAACGATCGAAGCCGGACACCATCAGCAATTGCTTGAACAGTTGCGGTGATTGCGGCAGAGCGAAGAACTGGCCGGCGTTGACGCGTGACGGCACCAGATAGTCGCGCGCGCCTTCGGGGGTCGACTTGGTCAACATGGGGGTTTCGATATCCACAAACCCCAGCGCATCGAGAAACTTGCGCACTTCCATGGCGACGCGATAACGCAGGATCAGGTTCTTCTGCATTGCGGGGCGGCGCAGATCCAAAACTCGGTGCGTCAGACGGGTGGTCTCGGACAGATTTTCATCGTCAAGCTGAAACGGTGGCGTCACCGATACATTGAGAATCTCAAGCTCATGGCACAGCAACTCGACTTCGCCGCTGCGCAAGCTGTTGTTCTCGGTACCGGCCGGGCGACGCCGCACCTTGCCGGTGACCTTTAAACAGAACTCGTTGCGAATACTTTCGGCAAGGGCGAACATTGCGGCGCGGTCGGGGTCACACACTACCTGGGCCAATCCCTCGCGATCTCGCAGATCAATGAAAATAACGCCGCCGTGGTCGCGGCGACGCGCGACCCAACCGAACAGCGTGACGTCCTGATCGAGATATAAAGTTGATAACAATCCGGTGTAACAAGTACGCATATTCGGCTCGGCGGAAAATTTCAGGACAACAAAAACAGATCGCTAAGCGCGAGCGGCGTTGCTCGCGGGCGCGTTGCTCAGATGTACTCGACTCAGCGATTCAATGCAAGCGACTCGTCGCGCAGCGGTTCCGGTTCATTGTGGTTGTCCGCCGGTGACACGACACCCATAGACACCACATATTTGAGCGCCTGGTCGACACTCATCGACAGCTCGATGACCTCACTACGCGGGAACATCAGGAAAAAGCCTGAGGTCGGGTTTGGTGTCGTCGGCACGTACACCGCGACCATATCGGTCGCGATATGACGCCTGACTTCATCGGCCGGGGTACCGGTCTGAAAGGCAATCGTCCAGACGCCCTGCCGAGGATACTGCACCAGCATGGCCTGTCGAAACGCTTGTCCGTTGGGCGAGAGTATGGTGTCGCTGACCTGTTTGACGCTTGAATAGATCGAACGCACGATCGGGATGCGTCCGAGCAGGGCTTCCCAGAAACGCACCAACCTTTGGCCCAACAGGTTGTGACCCAAAAGACCGGTCAGCACCACCACCAGCAAGGTCAATACGACTCCGAGGCCCGGAATATCGCGCCCGAACAGCGTATGCGGATGCACTTGCTCGGGCAGCAGACGCAAACTCTGATCCATTGTCCCGATGATGAAATTCAGCACCCAAAGCGTGATGGCCAAGGGTACCCAGATGAGCAGCCCGGTGATGATGTATTTACGCATCTTGTTCTTCAGCCTGTGCCCTTGGCCGCGCCGGACGAAGGGCTGGAAGCTGAGGTGCCGCCCGTGGTGCCGCTCGAAGTACTCACCGAGCTGGAGTTGCCGGTCGACGACTTGTCGTTGGAGGACTTGTCGCTGGTGCCTTTACCCGCAGCGGAATCTCCCTGTGCTGACTTGCTCTCAGAGGACTTACCAGTGCCGGATTCACTCTTGGAAGTTTCGCTGGCGGCGGCGTCAACTTTTTTGGCGTCACCGTTTTTCGAATCATCTTTTTTTGATTCGTCTTTCTTGACTTCAGAGGCGTCGGATTCTTCCGCGCTCTTGGCGTCCGGCGGCTTTTTGCCGTTCTCGCGAAAATCGGTGGCGTACCAGCCCGTGCCCTTTAATTGAAAGCTCGGCGCGGTCAGTTTTTTGAAAAAACTGGCCTTCGCACAAGACGGGCAGATGCTTAAGGGCGCATCGGAAAACTTTTGTAGCGTGTCCTTTTCGAACCCGCAGTCGTTACAGAGGTAGGCGTAAATGGGCATAGCTGGGAGGGTGCTGAATCAACTTGCGAATTCGGCTTTTGAATATTTGCCAACGAATTCTGCAAAGCCTTGAATTATAACTGGTTTTCGCTCAACCATGGCATGCACATTGGTGAAAACTACCGCTTTAACCGATTTTTAGCGGGGCATAGTCTGTGCAGCGACTTTCGTTCAAGAAGCACTGCGGCCCGGAGGCGTTGTTTCTTCTTGTGCCAGGATTCAGCTATCGTCACGCTTGACGCACGCTGAAACAGTTAAGCTTGCGAAGATCATTCGAACCCTAAAGAAATCAAAATGAATATTAACGAGACGAGCTTGCCCTGGGAGCTATACGCACTTAAGTACGCGCAGATCACCACGACCCGCGGGCACAGTTTTTTGGGCGGGGTCCCCGACGATGGTCCTCTTGAGATGGCCTACTACGTCTGGTTGGCCAAGCGCGGTGACGAGGCCGTTTTAATTGATACTGGTTTCTCAGAAGCAACCGCCCTGCGACGCAAACGCAACTGGCTGCGCTGCCCGGTTGAATCGCTCGCACTGCTAGGCGTATCACCCGATTCCATTACCGATCTGGTAATTACCCATCTTCACTATGATCATGCCGGCAACGTCGACAAGCTAGCCCGCGCCCGCCTGCATCTGCAAACCCGCGAACTGCAATTTGCGACCTCACGCTATATGTGCGTGAGTCACATCAGTCTGGGTGGCGTGTTTGAGGCCGACGATGTTTGTACCGTGGTCCGCGAGAACTTCACCGGGCGCCTGAACTTGATCGATGGCGAGGCTGAGATCAAACCGGGCATCCGCGTCTATCGTGCTGGCGGACACACGCCGGGCATGCAGATGGTCAGCGTCGAAACCCAACGAGGACGGGTGATGATCATGAGCGATTGCGCCCACTTGTTCGAGAACATCGCCGCACAAAAACCGTTTCATATTGTTTTCGATCTGGCCGACATGATCCGCGGCTGGCGCAACGGCGTGGACCGCGCACCGAGTAGCGATCATGTGATTCCGGGCCATGATCCGCAAGTCATGCAGATTTACCCTGCGGTGGCCGGGCTCGACGGTATTGCCGTCAAGCTGCACGAAGCGCCGGCGCGCTCGATCCTGCCGCAGCGCAGTGAGTTACTGCGCAGTCTGCCGGAAATTGCGCCCTAGAAAATTCATCAAGCTGCGGCGGTCAACGCACGACGGTCAGCGGGCGACCCGTTGCAGGACGCGCGTCTCGCCCAACATCGGCAACACAAACTCATCCGGACGCAAGCCCGCCGCCTTGACCGCTTTCGGGAACTCATCGAGCACCTGATCGATCGGATCGTCGCACAGCCTGAACGTACCCCAATGCACGCCAAGCGAAAACTGGCTGCGCACATCGCGATGAATCTGAATCGCCTCGGGCTCATTGACATGCTGATTGCCCATGAACCAGCGCGGCTCGTAACAGCCGACCGGAATTTGCGCAAAGTTAAAGCCGCCGAAGCGCACCGCAATGTCCTGGAAGTCTTTGCTATAGCCGGTATCGCCGCTGTAATACATTGAGAAGCCGGCGTGCTGTGCGACATATCCGCCCCAGAGCATTTCGTGCCGATCGAACGGTGTCCGCGCCGACCAGTGCTGTGCCGGCACCAGGGTCACACGCACTGCGTCGACATCACGATGCTGCCACCAATCGAGCGGCTGGACATTGCTGACGCCTTCGCGCTTGAGCCACAAGTCCATGCCCAAGGGCACGACGAACAGTGGCGGCCCACCGGTCTGCTGGTTCAAACCGAGGACGCTGGGTCGGTCGAGATGATCATAATGATTATGGCTGACGACAACGATGTCGATATGCGGCAGATCCGGCAACGCAATCGCTGGCGGCGTTTGCCGTGCCGGGCCGGCAAAACCGACCGGACTTGCGCGTTTGAACAGGTGCGGATCGACCAGAATATTCTTACCGCCAATTTGCCAAAGCATCGTGGCATGTCCAAGCCAGGTCACCGTGGTGTCGCTGCGATTGGCCTTCAGATAGGCCAAATCAACCGCCTTGCGCGGCACCCGCTCGGGCCGATCTGGTGCGCGGGTGGTGGTGAGATTGCTCCATTGCCAGCGCCAAAAACCAGCGCCGATGCTTGCATTGTCCAGGTAGTTGTTGTTAAAGCCGCCGGGCCGATGATGCGATTTGCTGGCGTCGTAATACGGATTCGACGTTGTACAGGCCCATAAAAAGTAAACCAGCGACGAGACGCTCAGAATTCTGAGAAAGTTCATAAACCCGTCAGGATATCAGCCCAAAGTGTGATTGGCTTTATTCTCCAGTGCTGGGCTTTACGTACCATTCATTGACCCTACCCACCATTCGTGCCTAGCAGGCCAACTCGCTGCGAAATTTGGCCGGCTGCGTTGGTCTTGAGTTTTCGAACTGAGGCCAAACCCGACAGCAACGGCGATCCGCAAATCTTGTATCGGCAATCCGGTTATACCTTCGCACCGAACAATGGCAGCACCGTGCTGGGCGGCCTGGACCTGACGATCAGACCGGCGGTTGACTATCTTTTTGGCGGGATTTTTTGGAATGTGGTGAACGGTTCTTTGATCATCACACAGATGACTTAACAATGGGATGACGGTCCGATACCAGTACAAGCGGCGACCCTGCTAAACCCCTTGACGCAGACCACGATCTCCTGCCTGGGCACACCCCAAGATACAGTGCTTTCTGCGCCACTTGCGGCCAAAGTTGGACAGCAGGCACCGCTCTTTTTGCCGACGAGTTGCCGTGAAGGGGTGACGACCCAAGTTTATGAAAATGGCGCATTTAAAGTCGCCGGAAGCACCTCGCGGCCGGTACTTCACGGTTTTTGGTGGGCGGTGCTGCCCTCGCTAAAGTCCGGCCATGCACTGGTCTGCCTGGACACCTTCATCAATCTTCGCGACAACAGCGCCTGGGGGCGCTACTGTGTGCGGGCCGACCAGAGTGGCAACGTCGACACGACCAAAGTGCCCTGGATGCCCGAGTAGTCGGCGATGCCCGACTTAAAACGGAATATCGTCGTCCATATCATCAAAGTTCGTTGCCGGCTTTTTCGCAACTGAGCTGCGCGTTCCACCACCGCCGGCAGCCGCAGCACCAGCCTCACTGCGCGCCGGCGTGCTGTCGCGCGAGAAACTGCCCTCAGACTCCGCCCCGCCCCCGGCGCCGCCCCCTGCACCGCCTTCGCGGCCGCCCAGCAACTGCAGTTCCTCGGCGACGATTTCGGTGGTGTACCGCTCAACACCTTCCTTGTCCTGCCACTTACGGGTTTTCAGACGGCCTTCGACGTACACCGGCCGGCCTTTTTTCAGATACTCGCCGGCAATCTCAGCCTGCCGTCCGAAGAAGACAATGCGATGCCATTCGGTTTCCTCTTTGCGCTCGCCACTGGTCTTGTCCTTCCACTGCCGGCTGGTCGCCACGGCAATGTTGGTGATCGCGCCGCCGTCGGGCGAGTAGCGGGTTTCCGGGTCGCGACCGAGATTGCCCATTACGATTACTTTATTGACTGATGCCATGATTTCCCGCCTCACCGGTTAGCGCACTGTTCTGTATGAGGCCTCATATTACCAATGCCGGGGCAGTGAACGGCAATATGCAAAACAGACGAGCCTGAAGAGCTAGTCTGGAAGCTATAGGGGCGGCCGGGCCTTTCCTTGGGATTCTTGCTATTTCTTCGCGAGTGCGGCGACCACCCGCGTCAATACCCCGGACCAATCGCCGGCATGCTCCTGCCGGAATAGTCGCAGGCTCGGATACCACGCGCTATCGTCGCGATTGAGCTGCCAACGCCAGTCGGCGATCTTCGGCAACAACAACCAGACTGGCTTGCCCAGCGCGCCGGCCAAATGGGCGACGCTGGTGTCTGCCGTGACAACCAGATCGAGTTGAGCAATGACGGCAGCCAGATCGCCGAAGCTGCGGCAGCGCGAAGCCATGTCGCACATGCGGGTCGGCGCATAAATTTGCTGCCAATCATCAGCAGCCGGGCCTTTTTGCAGGCTCACCATAAATAAATCGGGCACTTGAAGTAATTGCAGGAAATGACTGAAGCGGCAGCTCTTGCTGTCCAACGGTGCATTGGCCGCCCAGACCACCCCGACCTTGCGACTCACCGGCAGGTCCTGGCCAACGCTCAAATCAAATTCGTTGACCAACGACGACGGTGGGCGCAAGTAGGACTGAGGTGCCGGAATATTTTGCGCCGTGGTTTTGAAGAGTCGCGGCAGGCTGAGCCAGGGAATCTGGAAGTCATGTGCCGGCGCGGTGCTCGTGCGGTCGACCCACTGCGACACTGAAGTGATGCAATCAAACAATTCGCGCAAGCTCGGATCGCACTCGGCGACCAGTCGGGCACCGGACACTTTGGCAACCAATAACGCATATCGAGAAAACATGATCGCGTCGCCGAGCTCCGGTTCGGCCGTCAGAAACAAGGTTTTACCGGCAATCGGCTGCCCGTCCCAGACCGGGCTGTCGAGCGGGCGCGCACGGCGCATTGCCTGCTTGGCACGCCATTCGTATTCCGCAAAGCCGGTCAGATAATCGCCTTGCATCAGATAGATCAGGGCGCGATTGGCGCGCGCATTGACGTGTTGCGGTGCCAGCGCCAATACTTTGTCATAGCTCTTTCGCGCTTGGTCAAAATCACCCAAGCGCTCGAGCGAGCAAGCGAGATTGAACCAGGCATCAACATAGCCTGGACGCAGCTTCAGTGCCTCTTGAAGCTGCAGGATCGACTCAAAGAGCCGGCCACCATGGCTCAACACATTGGCCAGATTATTGCGCGCCTCGGGATACTGCGGGTCGAGCGCAATCGCCAGCCAGCCGTGCCGCAAGGCCTGCTCGGTGTCGCCCAGATCGTCGTGAAGCACACACAGATTGTTGTGCAGCTCGGCGCTGTCCGGTGCCAGCCGAATCGCGGCGGAGTGCGCGCGCAAGGCAGCCGGCTTGTCACCCATCGCACGCAAGATCACACCGAGATTGCTGCGGTAGGTCGCAAAGCCCGGTCGGCTATCAATCGCGCGGCGCACCAGATCAACCGCAAGTTCATTGCGGCCGCGCTGGTGCATCAGCAGCCCGAGCAAATGCAAGGCATCGGACTGGCGAGGCTGCTGCGCCAGAATCTGACGATAAATATGCTCGGCCTGCGCCAGATGGCCTTGCTGCTGCAGTTGCATGGCCCATTGAACCGCCTGCTTGTCTGAGACGCTTCGAGCTTGGGTGGCGCTGGGCGCGATCGCTGCAAGAACCGGCTCGGTCGTAGGCTCGGTCGTAGGCTCAGTCATGGGCTCGGACAAAGGCCTGGACGCAGGCACAGACGAAGGCACAGACGAAGGCACGAGCGATGCCACAAACAATGGCACGGAAACAGGTCGATCCGACAAAAGTTCATTACGATGTTAGGATTTTGGATTTGACGAAGTTTAACGCTGTCGAAGACATTAATGGTTCCGTTGCAGAATTTATTCGCAGGCAATCGAATGCTCGCCGCCGATCATTCAGGCAGGGTCAAACCGAATACTGTTTAGTCGCCCCTGCAGAATTCAATTCACGCCGTGACGCATCATTTGCCGTGATGAGATTTGTAGCTATGGCTGAGTGTGGCACTCACACGTTATGTTTTGCTAGGCATGGCGCTCACGACGGCCTACCGGCGTGCTGCTGCTCACCGGCGGCATCGTCGGCACCGAAACTGCCGCCCGCTTGACCTCATCGACCTCACAGCCGGCCCTGCACATGCGCTGATTGGTGAAGTCCTGCGAGCTGTTTGACGACAATTGCGGTGGCCGGCGCATTGACTCATCGGTATTCTTACCCGAGCTGACCAATCACATGGCATTGCTGGCACTGACGTTCGCTGCAAATTGAATGGGAAGAGCGCTCGCCTGGCGGCGGTGAGGGGCGCGGGTTTAAGCAGGATGGAATTGATCACGGTGTCGTATGTGAACAACCTGTCCACCAAGGCTAGAGCAACGACGCAAAACTGCGGCGCGCGGTTTCCAGTTCCGGCAACAGGCGTTCGATCACCTGGTCCCGCGTCATGCGGCTGGTCGAGACGGAGAGACTCATCGCCGCGATAAGTTCGCCGCGGCCGGTGCGCACGGGCACGGCGAGCGAGCGCAATCCGATCTCGAGTTCCTCGTCGCTGATGGCGTAGCCGTTCAAACGCACGAGCGCGATCTCGCGCAGGATTTCCCGGGTGCCGACCCGTGTGTGTGGCGTCAACGACGGCCTCGACATGCGATTCAGCAGGAATTCGATCTCCGCCGGCTTCTTTTCCGAGAGCAGTACACGGCCGGTGGCACTGCAGTATGCGGGCAGGCGCGCGCCGACGCCGAGTCCGCTGGACAGGCTGCGCCGGTGCGTGGATCGCGCGACGAACACCGCATCCTGCGAATCCAGCACGGCGATCGAGGCCGACTCGTGCGTTCGTTCGCTGGTCATCTCCAGGATCGGCTGCGCTACCTTGGTCAACGGATCGGACGCCACGTAGGCGTGGCCCAGGCGCAGCGAGCGCGGTGCGAGCCGGAATTGCCGCCCGCTCTGCGCCGCATACCCGAGCTTGCACAAGGTCAACAGGCTGCGACGCACGGCGGCCTTGGTGTGGCCGGTGATCCCCGCCGCCTCCGTCAGGGTCAGGGGACCCCGGCTCATGCCGAACGCTTCGATGATGGCTAGCCCTTTTTCAAGGCCCATCACGTATTCCTTCTCTACGGGTGGAGTGGATTTGGCTGGATGCATAGCTGACGCCTTATGTCGCAACAGTTCGGTATGCGAACAATATAGCCGAATTTGTTGACGCCCATCAAGCCGACCGGCAAACTCTCCCTACAGATTTCGTCCTTGGCCACACAGCCCGCGGACCCGAGACAAGGAATTCTCAGATGACGAACGCCGCCACGGTCGAACGACTGGAAGTCGATGCGCCGAGCACAGACTTCGATCCCTATGCGGACGAAGTGCTGGACGATCCGTATCCGCACTACGAGATGCTGCGCGAACTGGGGCCGGTGTTCTACCTGAATCGCTACCAGGCCTATGGCATCGCACGCCATGCGGAAATCGACCCTGTGCTGCGCGACCCGGTGACCTTCTGCTCCGGCGCCGGCGTGGGCCTTGCGAACTTCCACACGACTGCGCCATGGCGCAAGCCCAGCATCATCCTGGAAGCGGACCCGCCAATGCACGGTCGCACCCGCAAGGTGGTGGCCGGGCTGCTAGCGCCGGCGTCGATCAACAAGCTGCGTCCGAGCTTCGAGCGCGAGGCCGAACTGCTGGTCGACCGCCTGCTGGAGAAGGGCCGCTTCGACGCGGTCACGGACCTGTGCGAAGCCTATCCGCTGAAGGTGTTCGCCGATGCGGTGGGCATCCCGTCCGAAGGGCGCGAGAAGTACCTGCTGCCCTACGGCGACATGGTGTTCAACGCCTTCGGTCCCGTCAACGAGCGCTTCAAGGAGTGCCTGGTCAAGGCCCAGGACGCGATCGCATGGATTGCCGAGGTGTGCCGGCGCGAGAACCTTACGCCGAATGGCCTGGGCATGCAGTTGTACAAGGCCGCAGACGGGGGCCTGCTCGAGTCCGAGGAAGCGCCGATGCTGGTTCGTACGCTGCTCTCGGCCGGCCTGGATACGACGGTGTTCACGTTGTGCAACGCGATGCTGTCGTTCTCGCGCCATCCTGAGCAATGGGACCATGTGCATGCCAACCCGGCCATCGCGCGCCAGGCGCTCGAAGAGGTTCTTCGCTACGAGAGCACCTTCCACTCGTTCTACCGCACCACGACGCGCGAAGTCGAAGTGGCCGGCGTGCGCATGCCCAATGAGCAGAAGGTCTGCGTCTTCATCGGCTCGGCCAACCGCGACCCCCGACGCTGGCCCGATGCCGACAAGTTCGACGTGACGCGCCGCGCGGCCGGCAACCTGTCGTTCGGTACCGGCATCCACGGCTGCGCCGGCCAGATGATCGCGCGCCTGGAAGGCGAGATCATGCTGACCGCTCTGGCCAGACGGGTGAAACGCATCCGGCTCGAAGGCAAGCCCGTCATTCACTACAACAACTCGGTGCGCGGCTACACCAGCATGCCGGTCGGCATCGAAGCGGCCTGACCCTTCGCTCCCGTCTCGCTCCCCGCTCGCCACACACGAGGTGCACATGCCCCAGATCACGTTCATCCAGCCGGACGGCGCTCGCCGCTCCATTGCCGTCAAAGCCGGTGCCACCGTCATGCTGACCGCCGTCGCCCATGGCATTGCCGGCATTGTCGCCGAGTGCGGCGGTGCGGCGATGTGCGCGACCTGCCACGTCTATCTGGACGAGGCCAGCATTCCGTTGGTCCCGCCAGTGAGCGAAGTCGAGAACGAGATGCTCGAAAGCGCAGCCAGTGCTCGCCTCCAGAACAGCCGCCTCGGCTGTCAGATCGTACTGCAGCCGGGCATCGATGAAATCATCGTCCACATCCCGTCGCACCAGGTCTGAAGCATCCGATGCCAGTCGGTGTCGTCATCGTGGGCAGTGGGCAAGGCGGCTTCCAGGTCGCGGCTTCGCTGCGTGACAAATCTTATGCCGGCGCCATCACGCTGATCGGCGACGAGCCGGGGCTGCCGTACCAGCGCCCACCGTTGTCGAAGGCCTACCTCGCCGGCAAGGCGCAGCCCGGCCAGGTCGAACTGCGGCCGGTCGCGTTCTATGCCGAGCGGGGCATCGAGGTGATCGCGCCCGAACGCGTGTTGGGCATCGACCGCTCTGAACGTCGCGTGACGCTCGCTTCGGGTACGACGCTGCCCTACGAGCACTTGGTGCTGGCCACCGGCGCGCGTGCGCGTTTGCCGGCGATCACGGGCGCCGAACTCGCGGGCATCGTCGCGCTGCGCACACGCGCCGATGCCGACCGCCTGCTGGCGCGCTTGCAACAAGCGCGCCGCGTCGTCATCGTCGGCGCCGGGTTCATCGGCCTGGAAGTAGCGCTGGTCGCGCGCGACATCGGCCTGGACGTGCGCATCCTCGAGTTCACCGACCGCGTGCTGAAGCGCGCGGTGTCGGCCGAGTCGGCGGCTTTCCTGGCTCAGGCGCAGATCGCGCGCGGGATCCGGATCAGCCTGCTGACGGGGGCGGCCGCCTACACCGGCAGCGATGGCCGCGTCACCGGCGTGCTGACGACGCACGGGGAAAGTGTGCCGGCCGACCTGGTGGTCGTGGGCATTGGTGTCGAGCCCAACGTGGACCTGGCACGCGACGCGGGTTTGGCCGTGCAGGACGGCATCCTGGTCGATCAACGCCTGCTCACCGCCGACCCGGCCATCTCCGCCATCGGCGACTGCGCGCGCTTTCCGGCCGTGTATGCCGAGCGCGCGCTGCGCCTGGAATCGGTGCAGAACTCGGTCGACCAGGCCCACTGCGTGGCCGCGCGATTGAGCGGCAAGCCCGAGGCGTACACCAAGGTACCGTGGTTCTGGAGCGACCAGGGACCGAACCGGCTGCAGATCGCCGGCGTCGCGTTGGCCGACGACTCGGTCGTGTTGCGTGGCGACCCCGTCACGGGCAAGTTTTCGGTGTTCCGCTTTCGCGCGGGACGCTTGAGCGCTGTCGAGTCGATCAACAGCGTGGGCGACCACATGGCCGCGCGAAAGCTGCTGGCCAACCAAACGCCCATCTCACCCGACCAGGCTGCCGACTGCAGCCTGAAGCTCGCAGCGGCATCGGCAAGGCCTTCTGCGAACACCTCGCCCAGCTTGGACGGATAGGTGGCCCTTTTTTCACTTTTTCACCGCATCACTTTTCGATTCATCCAACGACACCACCGGAGACATCCATGTCCAGACCTCTCTTCCACTCGTGGGCCCTCACGGCGACCGCCGTCGCGATCGCTGCGGCCGCCGCTGGGGCAACCGCCCAGTCCGCCGATCCCGTGAAAATTGGCCTGATGCTGCCGAGCTCGGGCACCTTCGCCGACCTCGGCAAGGGCGTCACCAACGGCTTCAAGCTGTACGTCAGCGAGCAGGGTGGCAAGCTCGGCGGCCGCACGGTGGAATACATCGCACTCGACGACGAATCCGATCCGTCGAAGGCCAACGAGAACGCCAACAAGCTGGTCAAGCGCGACAAGGTCGACCTGCTGGTCGGCACGATCCATTCCGGTGTCGCACTGACGATGGCCAAGGTGGCGCGCGAGACCAATACACTGCTGATCGTGCCGAATGCCGGCGCGGGCGATATCACTGGTACGATGTGCGCGCCGAACGTGTTCCGATCCTCATTCAGCAACTGGCAGCCCGGCTACGCCAGCGGCCTGCTCGCCGCGCAGAAGCACAAAACGGCGGTCACCATCAGTTGGAAGTACGCGGCCGGCGACGAATCGGTCAAGGGCTTCCGCGACGGCTTCGAAAAGGGCGGCGGCAAGGTACTGAAGGACCTGAGCCTGCCGTTTCCGACGACCGAGTTCCAGCCGCTCTTGACCGAGTTGGCCACCATCAAGCCAGAATCCGCCTATGCGTTCGTAGCCGGCGCCGGTCAGGTCAAGTTCGTCAAGGACTACGCCGCGGCGGGGTTGAAGACGAGCATCCCGCTGTATGGCGCGTTCATCACCGAAGGCACGCTGGTCGCGCAGGGCGATGCCGCCAGCGGCCTGCAGACAGCGCTGCACTATGCCGACGGCCTGAAGAACCCGAAGAACGAACAGTTCGTCGCGGCCTTCACCAAGGCGCACGGCGCACCGCCCGATGTGTTCGCGGTACAAGGCTACGACGCCGCGCAGCTCTACGACGTGGGCTTGAAGGCCGTCAAGGGCGACGCGAAGAAGAAGGCCGAGATGATCAAGGCCATGGAGAGCGCCAAGCTCGACAGCCCGCGCGGTCCGCTGTCGTTTTCGAAGTCGCACAACCCGATCCAGGACTATTACGTTCGCGTGGCGCGCGGCAACCAGAACGTCATGACCAACGTGATCGTGAGAGGCCTGGCCGATCCGTCGACCGACTGCAAGCTCTAACGCAGGCCGGGTGACAGGACAGTAGCGCCACTTGAACCGCGATGGACCTCGCCCTCATCCTGATCCAGACGCTGAACGCCGCCCAGTACGGCCTTCTGCTGTTCCTGGTCGCGAGCGGCCTCACGCTCGTCTTCGGCGTGATGGGCGTGATCAACCTCGCGCACGGCAGCTTCTACATGATGGGGGCTTATCTCGCGTTCACGCTGGCGTCGCTGACGGGCAATCTGTTCGTCACCATCCTGATCGGCACCGCGCTCAGCGTGGTGCTGGGCGCCTTGCTCGAGTGGGCGCTGTTCTCGCACCTGTACCAGCGCAACCACCTGCAGCAGGTGCTGCTGACCTACGGCCTGATCCTGATCTTCGAAGAACTGCGCAGCGTGCTGGTCGGTGACGAAGTGCATTCGGTCAAGGTGCCGAGCTGGTTGGATTTCTCGGTGCCGCTGGGCAGCGTGATGACCTATCCGGCCTATCGCCTGTTCATGTCGGTCGTGTGTCTCGCGGTGGCGCTGGGCCTGTACCTGCTGATCCAGCGCACGAAGGTCGGCGCGCGCATCCGTGCGGGTGCATCGAACCGCGGCATGGTGCAGGTGCTGGGCATCAACATCGATTGGCTGTTCCGGCTGGTGTTCTCGCTCGGCGTGGCGCTCGCGGCCTTCGCCGGAATGATCAACGCGCCGGCATCGACCGTGTCGCCGGGCATGGGCACTCAGGTGCTGATCGTGAGTTTTGTGGTGGTCATCGTCGGCGGCATCGGCTCGGTGCGGGGTGCCCTGCTGGCCTCGCTGCTGATCGCCTTTGCCGACACCTTCGGCAAGGTGTTCGTGCCGGACTATGCCGGCATCGCGATCTATGTCGTGATGGCGGGCATCCTGCTGTGGCGGCCTGAAGGGCTCTTCAAATCATGAGTTCACTCGTGAAGTCGCCGGCGCGCGCGGTCCTCATCGCGGTTTTTTTCGCGCTGCTGGCGGGTTTTCCGCAACTCGACCAGGAGTTCTACACCGAGCTGGTCACCCGCGTGATGATCTTGTCGATGTTCGCGATCAGCCTGGACCTGCTGGTCGGCTACACCGGTCTGATCAGTTTCGGCCATGCGGCGTGGTTCGGCATGGGCGGCTACGTGTTCGCGCTGCTGGGCACGAAGTATCGGATCACCGACAGCCTCTGGCTCACGCTGCCCGCGGCCATGCTCGTGACGGCCGGCGCCGCCTTCCTCGTTGGCCTGTTCGTGCTGCGCACGCGCGGCATGTTCTTCATTATGGTGACGCTCGCGTTCGCCCAGATCTTCTACTTCTTCTTCCACGACGTGAAGGCGCTGGGTGGCAGCTCCGACGGCATGAACCTGCGAGGCAAGCCCTCGACCGCGCTCGGCGGCTGGGTGCCGTTCGAGTTGAGCGACACCAATACGCTGTACTACTTCGTGCTGGTACTGATGGCAGCACTGCTGCTATTCATGGCGTTGCTGCTGCGTTCGCCGCTGGGGCGTGCACTGCAGGGCATCCGCGAGAACGAGCACCGCATGGAAGCGATCGGCTTCCCGGTGTTTCGCTACAAACTTGCGGCGTTCACGATCGCCGGCGGGTTCGCCGGCCTGGCCGGCTACCTGTTCGCGGTGCTGAACAGCGCCGTGAATCCAGAAATGCTGTCCTGGCACCAGTCGGCCGACGTCCTGCTGATGCTCATTCTGGGCGGCATGGGCCAGCTCTGGGGTGGCCTGATCGGCGCATTCACCTTCGTGCTGCTGCAGGAGCTGCTGTCGTCCTTCACCAAGCTCTGGCACCTGTGGCTGGGCATCGCCATCGTGCTCATCGTGCTGTTCCTGCCCGGCGGCATGATCTCGCTGGCCGAGCGCGTCCAGGGCCTGTGGCAACGGAGGCGCGCTTGAACGACGAACTGCTGATCAAGACGATCGAGTTGTGCCGAGTCTTCGGCGGCCTGGCGGCCAACGACCGCGTGTCGATCGAGTTGCGGCGCGGCCAGGTCCATGCGCTGTTGGGGCCCAACGGGGCGGGCAAGTCCACGCTGATCAACCTGCTGTCGGGCGACATTGCGGCCACCTCGGGCCAGGTGCTGTTCCGCGGCCGGGACATCACGGCCTTGAGCCCGCATGCGCGTTCGCACATCGGCATCGGGCGCAGCTATCAGAAGACCAACATCTTCCCGGGATTCACCGTAGGCGAGAACTGCCGCCTGGCAGCGCAGTCGCGCGAGCCGCGGGCCGGGCACATCTTCAGCGACGCCACGCGGTGGGCGCCTTACCGCCAGGTGGTGGACGACGCCCTGCAACTCGCCGGCCTGGAAGGCGTGGCCGAACGACGCGCCGGCGAACTGAGCCACGGTCAGCAGCGCCAACTGGAACTGGCGATCGTGCTCGCGACGCGGCCGCAGGTGCTGCTGCTCGACGAGCCACTGGCCGGCATGGGCCACGAGGAGTCGCTACGCATGATCGAGCTGCTGCGCGGCCTGGTGGCTTCGCACGCCATCCTGCTCGTCGAGCACGACATGGACGCCGTGTTTGCCATCGCCAACAGGGTGACGGTGATGGTCAATGGCGTGGTCCTGATGACCGACACGCCGGAGAAGGTGCGTGCCAGCCCCGAGGTGCAGCAGGCCTACCTGGGCACCGAGGAGGCACCGCATGACTGAAGCCGCTGAAGCTGCGCTGAAGGCCACCGATCTGCATGCCTACTACGGCGACAGCCACATCCTGCACGGCGTGAACTTCACGCTCGGGCGCGGCGAGGCGGTCGGGCTGATGGGCCGCAACGGCATGGGCAAATCGACGCTGCTGAAGTCGCTGGTCGGCGTGGTCACGCCGCGCTCCGGCGAGGTGACAGTCGCCGGTCGTTCGACCCGCGGCATGAAAGTGCATCAGGTCGCGCAGATGGGCGTGGCCTACGTGCCCGAGGGCCGCGGCATATTCCCCAATCTCTCGGTGCGCGAGAACCTCACGGTCGCTGCGCGTGCCGGGATCGACGGAGCGCGCGACTGGACCTGCGAACGGGTGCTCGAGAACTTTCCGCGGCTCGCAGAACGCCTGGACCATGGTGGCCAGCAGCTCTCGGGCGGCGAGCAGCAAATGCTGACGATCGGCCGCGCCCTGATGACCAATCCGCAGGTGCTGCTGCTCGACGAAGCCACCGAAGGGCTGGCACCGTTGGTCGCACGCGAGATCTGGCGCATCGTCCGCGCAATCCGCGCCAGTGGCATCGCCACCGTCCTGGTCGACAAGAACTGGCGCGCTATCAGCGACCTGACCGACCGCAACGTGATCCTCGTCAAGGGACGGGTGGTTTTCGAGGGCACCGGAAGCGAGCTGCGCGCGCAACCCGCACTGTTGAGTGAACACCTGGGCGTGTGAATCGACACTAATGTTTTGAATGAGGAATTGCACATGAATCGACGTTTCCCAAGGCGCTATTTTCTGGCCGCCAGTGCCGCACTGGCGGCGGCCGGCATCGGCCGTTTCGCGATTGCCCAGCCGACCAAGGTGGTCCGGCTGGTCGTGCCGTTTCCCGCCGGCGGCACGGCCGACGCGCTGCCCCGCATCGTGGCCGAGAAACTGCGCGCCGCGTATCCGGCCGGCGTCATCATCGAGAACAAGAGCGGCGCGGGCGGCAACATCGGCGCTGACTTCGTCGCGCGCGCCGATCCCGACGGCACGACGTTCCTGGTCGCGCCGCCCGGGCCGATCGCGATCAACCACCACCTGTACAAATCGCTGCCCTTCGATCCGACCAAGTGGGTGCCCGTGACGGTGCTGGCGACGGTACCCAACGTGCTGGATGTGAGCAACAAGCTGCCGGTGAAGGACGTGGCCGAATTCATCGCCTACCTGAAGGCCAACCCGGGCAAGGTGAGTTATGCCTCGCAGGGCAACGGTTCGACCTCGCACCTGACGGCCAGCCTGTTCATGCAGCTTACCGGCACGAAGATGTTGCACGTGCCGTACAAGGGCACAGCGCCGGCTCTGGTCGACATCATGGGCGGCAACGTCGACGTGTTTTTCGACAACATCAGTTCGTCGGCCCAGTACCACACCAGCGGCAAGCTGCGCGTGCTGGCAGTGGCCGACGACGCGCGCTCACCGGCGCTGCCCAACGTGCCGACCTTCGCCGAAGCCAATGTGTCCGGCATGCACGCCGTGACCTTCTTCGCGATGGTGGCGCCTCCGGGCACGCCGAAAGATGTGGTCGACTATGCGCACAAGCACCTGGCCGCAGCGCTCGCGGCGCCCGACGTGCAGCAGAGATTCCTCGAGCAAGGCGCCATGCCCGGCGGCTGGACGCCCGAGAAGACGGGCCAGTTCATCCGCCAGGAGTCGGAGCGCTGGAGCAAGCTCATCAAGAGCGCCAACGTAACCCTGGAATGAGCATGCACGAACAGACCCTTCACTGGAAGAGTCCGGGCCTGACCCGGGTGCCGTTTCAACTGTACAGCGACCGACAAGTCGCGCAGGACGAACAGGAGCGCATCTACCGTGGCGCAACCTGGAACTACCTGTGCCTGGACGCCGAGTTGCCCGAGACCGGCAGCTACCGCACCACCTTCGTCGGCCAGACGCCGGTGGTGGCGGTGAAGGACGACGATGGCGAGATCTACGCGTTCGAGAACCGCTGCGCGCACCGCGGCGCGTTGATCGCGCTCGAGAAGTCCGGCCGCGCCGAGCGCTTCCAGTGCGTGTATCACGCGTGGAGCTACAACCGCCAGGGCGACCTGACCGGCGTCGCCTTCGAGAAGGGCGTCAAGGGGCAGGGCGGCATGCCGGCTTCCTTCTGCAAGGAAGAGCACGGCCCGCGCAAGCTGCGGGTGGCCGTCTACTGCGGCCTGGTGTTCGGCAGCTTCAGCGACGACGTGCCGCCGATCGACGAATACCTGGGCCCGGACATCTGCGCGCGCATCGAGCGCGTTCTGCACAAGCCGGTGCAGGTGATCGGCCGCTTCACGCAGGCTTTGCCCAACAACTGGAAGCTGTACTTCGAGAACGTCAAGGACAGCTACCACGCGAGCCTGCTGCACTTGTTCTTCACCACCTTCGAGCTGAACCGTCTGTCGCAGAAAGGCGGCGTGATCGTCGACCAATCGGGTGGCCACCACGTCAGCTTCTCGATGATCGACCCGACTGCGGCGGACGAGTCGTACAAGCAGCAGGGACTGCGCTCGGATGCCGGCCAGTACCGCCTGAAGGACCCGAGCGTGCTGGCCGGTTTCGATGAATACGGCGACGGCATCACGCTGCAGATCCTGTCGGTGTTTCCCGGCTTCGTGCTGCAGCAGATTCAGAACTGCCTGGCGGTGCGCCAGGTGCTGCCCAAGGACATCGACCGCACCGAACTGAACTGGACCTACATCGGCTATACCGACGACACGCCCGAGCAGCGCATCGTGCGGCTCAAGCAGCTCAACCTGGTAGGACCGGCGGGGTTCATCTCGATGGAAGACGGCGCCGTCGGCGGCTTCGTGCAGCGCGGCATCGCCGGCGCGCAAGGGCTGGATGCGGTGGTCGAGATGGGCGGCGACGACACCGGCTCCAGCGAGGGCCGCGCCACCGAGACCTCGGTGCGCGGCTTCTGGAAAGCCTACCGCGCGCACATGGAGACATGAACATGGTCGACCTCTTGTCCCTCTGTGCCTTCAACGCTGCCTATGCGAATGCCATCGACAGCGGCGCGCTCGAGCAGTGGCCGTCGTTCTTCACCGAACACTGCAGCTACCGCATCACGAACGTCGAGAACGAGCGCGACGGCCTGCCCGCCGGCATCATCTTCGCCGATTCGCGGGCCATGCTCGAAGACCGCATCGCGGCACTGCGCGAAGCCAACATCTACGAGCGGCACCGCTACCGCCACCTGCTGGGCATTCCGCTGGTCGAGTCCGCCGATGACAACGGCGCGGTCGCGCGCACGCCGTTCATGGTGGCGCGCATCATGCACACCGGCGAGACCCTGTTGTTCGTCACCGGCGCGTACCACGATCGCTTCGAGAAGGTGGGCGCGCGGCTGCTGCTGGCCGAGCGCATCGCGGTGTGCGACAGCACGGTGACCGACACGCTGCTGGCCTTGCCGCTATGAACATCGTCGCGCCGTCCGCAGCGTCTGCTGCTGCGCCACGTCGTATCGCGCTGTCGGTCGGCGATCCCAACGGGATCGGGCCCGAGATCGTGCTCAAGGCACTGGACGCGCTCAGAGACGAGCGCAGACTTCGCATCACCGTGTTCGGGCCGCCCGAGGTGGTGAGTGATTGCGCTGCGCGGCTCGGGCTGCAGGCCGTGCTGCAGGCCACGGAACTGCGCGCCGCGGGCGAGTTGCCGTTCGGCGCATTCAAGCCGGGCCAGGTGAATGCCGCCGCCGGTGCCAGTGCGGTGGCCTGCGCCACCGCGGCCATCGAGGCCTGCCGGGCCGGCGGGTTTGATGCCGTCGTGGCCGGGCCGCATCACGAGACCGCGATCGCCCAGGCCGGCATTCGCTTCAGCGGCTACCCCTCGCTGCTGGCGCGTGTGTGCGGCCAGCCGGAGGGTCAGGTCTTCCTGTTGCTGGTCGGCGGCGGACTGCGCATCGTGCACGTGACCTTGCATGAGAGCGTGGCAACGGCGCTTGCGCGCATCACGCCGGCGCTGGTCGTGGCGGCCACGCAGGCTGGCGTGCGTGCGTGCCGGATGCTGGGGTTGCCGCAGCCCCGCGTGGCGCTATTCGGCGTCAATCCACATGCCTCGGAGGGGCGCCTGTTCGGCCCCGAGGATGAAGAGCTGGTGCGGCCGGCCGCGCAGACGCTGCGAGAATTGGGCATCGACGTCACCGGACCGCAAGGTGCCGACGTGCTGCTGGCCGATCGCAAGCACGACCTGTACGTGGCGATGCTGCACGACCAGGGCCACATCCCCGTGAAGCTGCTGGCGCCGCAGGCGGCCAGCGCGATCTCGATCGGTGCCGATGTGCTGCTGGCCAGCACCGGCCATGGCAGCGCGATGGACATAGCGGGCACGGGCACGGCCAGGCCCGATGCGCTGCTGCGCAGCCTGCGCCTGGTCGCCGGCATCTCCTGAAGGCGCGGCACCCCATGACCTACGACATCCGCATTACCGGGACCGATCTGCGCTTCGCCTGCGAAGGCGACCAGAACATCCTGGACGCCGCGCTCAAGGCCGGCATCGAAATGCCCTATTCATGCCGCAAGGGCGTGTGCGGCAATTGCGCGGGCGGCGTAACGTCGGGCGAGGTGGTTGGCCCATCGGCTGGCGAAATGACGCCGCCCGGCAAGCATCTGTTCTGCCAGTGCCGGCCGTTGTCCGACCTGGCGATCGAGCCCGAGGCCTGGCACCGCATCGACCCGTCGGCGCGCAAGACCTTTTCAGTCAAGGTGTTCCGCAATACGGCCGCGGCCGACGATGTCAACGTGCTGCTGCTGCGTTTGCCCGCCGGCCAGCGCGCGCGCTTCAAGGCGGGTCAGTACCTGCAGGTGGCGCTGCCGGACGGCAGCCGGCGCTCCTACTCGATGGCGAACCCGCCGCACGAAAGCGACATGCTGCAACTCCACATCCGCCACGTTGCGGGCGGCCAGTTCACCAAGATACTGCCACAACTGAAGTCGGGCGACTTGTTGCAGGTCGAACTGCCTTACGGCAGCTTCGAGCTGCGCAAAGACACCGCAGCACCGATGCTCTGCGTGGTTGGCGGCACCGGGTTCGCTCCGGTGAAGTCGCTGCTGGACGACATGCAGAAAAAGGGCATCAAGCGGCCGGTAACGCTGATCTGGGGCGGCCGCAACCGGTCGGGCCTGTACCTGATGTCGGCGGTGGAGCGATGGACGAAGACGATGCCGGGATTCACGTTTATCGCTGCGCTCGAGGACCAAGCATCGGCGCTCGGCGGTTTCCAGGGTCGAGTAGACGATGCGGTGCGCACCAACTTCGCCACGCTGGAGGGGCACGAGGTGTATTGCTGCGGATCGCCCGCGATGGTGACTGCGGTGAAAAAGGCCTGCGTCGAGCGCGGCGTTGCCTCGCATCACTTCTACAGCGACGTGTTCGTGCCGGGGCCGGCTACCGTGACGTGAGCGAGGCGATTCAATTAGTCAGCCATTCACGCCAAGAAGTATATCGAACCGCTGTCAACGTCCTGAGTGTCAACCTTAACCAACGTGGTATGAGGCCAATTTGACTAGAAGATTGCCTCGTGAAGTTTTGGTGTACTTCGTGATGGTTCAAATCCGGTTGCTCGCGCGCGCCAGATAAAACCACTCCTGACCAGCTTCGGCTTTGGGGTTCGGAAATACGATATAGCCGTCTTGTTGCGCCACCAAGATCTGGCCGTCACACCGAGTGCCGATTACGTCACCGGTGCGCAAGACGTCAAAACTCGCCCAGGGTTTTGCGAAGACATCGCTGGCGTGATTCTTATCGACGACCTCGTAGAGACTCAGCGCTTCGGTCTCGGTCGCCGGTGCTGCATCGGGTGCCTGGATCAGTTTGAAGTGTGCCAAGGTATTCAGAATGGCCCGATACGCAACCAGCGGCGATTGCGAGTCAGCGTGTTGGCCGCATTCCAGCGTGATCGCCAATCCGCCTTGACTGCGCATGTATTCGGTGGTGCCCACGCCATAACGTGGGTCGGTGTTGAGCTGATTCGCCCGCGTGCTGTCTTTACCCAGCCGCACGACGCGACGCGCCACACCCGCCGCGTAGGTGTCCAGCCAGCCGTCGACAAAACGGTTCACGCCGAGGCGCAACGCCATCGCCTCTTCTTGCCGGGCCTGCGAAAACGGCTCCAGCTTACCCTGGTTATCCAAAGGCCCGAGCATAGCAAACGCTTGTCCGCCGGTGTGAAACGAATG
>JANORY010001086.1:0-1606 GCA_031415535.1 Burkholderiales bacterium
TCGCTGTTGACCAGGATCATCATCTCGGCAACGATCCGGTCGAGCGGCGCATCGCGACGACGCTGCACAATGCGCACCGAATCGCCGTCCAGATAAAAGTTGAAGTCGCTGCGAAACCGCGGTTCCGGTTTGCCACGCACCCGTTCACGTTCGGCAGTACGCGCCAGCGTGAAGCGCCATAACGCGCGCAGATCGTCGACCAGCGGCAGCGCCGCTTGAACCGCCGGCGCGGCATCAGCACCGCCCTCGACGGGCGCAGTACCAGCGAGCAGCGCTTCGGTGATTTGTTCGTCCAGTTGGTCATGCCGAAGATTGGCCACCACCTTGATCCGTTCAATGCGCGACTCACAACGCCTGACCGTATGACCTTGCTCGTCGAGATCAACATAGAGCGACAGCGCCGCAACCTCGCGTCCTTGGTCCAGCGAAAAACCTTGCACTATCACATCCGGCAACATGGTTATCTTCTCGCCGGGCATGTAAACCGTCGACATCCGTTCGCGCGCCGACAGGTCAGCGCGCTCACCATGCAGAATTGCCAGTCCGGGTGCCGCAATATGAACGCCAATTCGCAGGCTTCCGGCGGGCGTGCGGCTGACCGACAGACAGTCGTCAATTTCAGTGGTCGTCGAGTCGTCAATCGAAAATGCGCGGGCTTCGGATAACGGCAGACCCGCGAAATCCAGCGCTAATGCCAGATCCGCGGCAAAACCTTCGCCAGCCGGAAAATTTTCATATTGGAATCGCGCTCTATGCAATTCGCCGGCCGACTTGAACGCCCCAACCCGCAGCAGCATTCGTTCGGGCGATAGTTGCGCTTGCACACAGGCACGATCCAGCGCTCGAAACTCCAGGCTCTGTTTGTCGGCTTGCACTAACAATCGAGTTGCCATGCGGCCGATCGACTCGGGCAGCCGCCCAGCGATCAGGGCGGCGCAATCTTCGTCAAGCTGGATCTCTTGTTTGCGCTTGCGCTCGACCGCGGCAAGCGCGGCACGCAGGATTTCCGGCGGTGCTGGGCGATAACGTCCGCGACCCTTACGATGAAAATACACCGGCGAAGAATGCAGTCTGAGCAACAACGCAGTCGACTGATCGGCCCGTGGCGCAGCGCCGAAATACTCAAGCGCCAAGTCAGTGAACGTGAATTCGTCTTGCGGCGCGCATTCCCAGAGGAAATCCAGATCGATTTCTTCGGCCGCTTTTTGGGCGCTCGGCATCAACTCCGAGGCGCTCGGCCGATCGAACCGCAACATGATCTGCGCGCTCTTTATCTTGACACGCCGGCCGGTGGTGTGTTCGATCTGCAAACTGGCACCGGCGTCGGACATGATGGTGCCGACCTTGAAGGCACCATCTTCTTCAAACAAGACATTCTGGTTGCTGGACATAGGACTGAATTATAGGAGGCCATCTACTGGGCGGCTGCCGGCGCGCGGCATTAAGCCCGAGAACGCCACGACTTGGTCGCCGTACTGCGCAAAATCCGACAGGCCGTGGTCGCTGCCCTCGAGGATAAGCTGTCGTGCGCCCCGGTAGTGCTGCTGCATCGCGCGCCAATCAAGCACTTCATCGCCTTGCGCGGCGATCAGGAAATAGCGCGGCA
>JANORY010001087.1:0-6780 GCA_031415535.1 Burkholderiales bacterium
GCTGCGTGTATCGGCTTCGCCACATCTAATTGAGGGGCTGTTTCCGGATTTCCTTCTCGTGTATGCGAAGCATTATCCCAATGTGGAGGTGAGACTTGTCGAGGCGATCGGCCCGCAGATCTTCACGATGCTGGAAAGGGGGGAGATCCACCTCGCTCAGGCAGTGGCTCGGGCTCTGGCCCCTGACGAACGCAGGTTTAAGGCTTATCCGCTTGCGCCCATGGGGATGCTAGCGGCCTGCCACCCAAGCCTGACACTCGGCAAGAACGGTTCCGTAGAAATTCGAGCACTGGCGCCATATCCGCTCCTGCAGGCGACCGATGATTTCGCCATCCGCAGGAGCTTTGATTCGACCTGTAGCCTAGCGGGATTCACGCCGAACTATGTCCTCGAATGCCGCTCTCCGCACGCGCTCCTAGCCATGGCTCAAGCCGGCCACGGGGTCGCCATCATCCCTTCTGCCTTGCGCATCGATCGCTACGCTCTGCGGTTGCTACAGGTGGTCTATCGAGGAAAGCCGCTGAGCGAGCCGCTCACGATTCTCTACGACAAGCGTCGTCCGCTTCCTGCGTTTGCCAAGGCTTTCTGTGACATGGCCGCAGCACATGCTAAAAAGGTGTTTCCCGCACACATTGTTGATCGCGAGATCGGGGCCGCGTTCGCCGACGCGGCTACCCAGGATGGAGCGCTAGAGTGACAGGTCTTCTTCATCGACATTCGACAAGAATTTGGCCCTAGCGCGCTGCAACTCCTCCACTGTAAGCAACGAATTTCGCTTGCGGCCATCTCGCACTAATTCGACGGTGACTGCTATGCCGGTTGATCGGTCAACCACTGCCGCCATAAGCCAGCGCCCGAAATTCTCTCGTCTCTGCCACACCTCACAATCAGGAAACGACGAGACAAGTTGCTCAAAGACTGGTCGATAGTCTTCTGGAATACCTTGCGGCTCATAGCGACGTTCTTGTACCTCGTCACTTTCAACGTGAGGCTGCGGCCTATTTCGAAGATTAATGAGGTTTCTACTCCACTCTGGTAACGCCTCGACCTCAAGGGGCGCCACCAAAAAGCGAAATTCCGGCTCATCTAGGGCCATCACTTGATGACATACCATTGACTTCTCTTCTCGTTGATTCGGCTGCTGCAATTCTTGCGGCAACCAAAGCAGGCTGCGCAACCTTTTAATTTCGGCCATACGGGTCTCTACATACCCTCGCAACACCGCATTGATCCGCGATTGATATCGCTTACCGGACTCCTTGAAAAAGGTTAAAACGCCGGTGTCTAGCCGCAAGGTAATTTGCTGCTTATTCTCAACGGGAATAATGGATCCAGGACGGACCCACTGAACTTTAGATGGACTACGCGCAATGTCACTGTAGTCAATTTCATCGTCCGGCGCGCCAGACAGCTTTCGCAATTGCACTCGCTGAGCCTCGGTGATCGGTGGCAAGCCGTCCGCTTCAAGGGTCAATTTAATGGTCTGTCCAGTAGTCACTTTGTTCACGGCGATCCGCCTTTCTGGCTGAAATAATCCGCAGCGATTCCCCGCGCACCGTGTAAACCACGGTCAACGCTACACCATCGACCAATCCGACAGTCACGAACCTGTCCTCACCGTAATCCAACCGCTCGTCAAGCCGTTCGATCCGGTGCTCGTCGAATAGCGCACGGGATGCCAATTCAAAACCGATGCCGTGCTTTCGCTCGTTGGCATCCGCTTTGGCGGAGTCCCACTCGATTTCCATACCAAATTATATCAAAAATATAACTTCATTTGTAACTACAAATGAAGTTATATTTATTCTCGAGAATCACCTCTCCAACCCCCGATCCAGATCCTGGCCTCGATCCCGATCTTTCACCCGCGCCTGCTCCCGCACCCGCTGCTGCTCTTTCCAAACCCGATCGAACGCCTCGCGCTTATATCCGTCGACCCGATCAACAAGCCCCGGATCGACCTTGCGCATCCGGCCCCGCACCCAGTCATTAACAGGCGCTTCGCGCCCCGCCTGGGCCACTACCTGCTGCAACCCGTACGCCTGGTTCGTGAGCCCCCGAGCCGCTTCATACCGCCCATGCCACTGCGCATAGCTTTTCTCAAACGACGACCGCTTAAACACCGCCAGCATCCCCGTCGGTGCCTTCGGCCGCTCGCCGGCAATTAACCGAGTACCTGCCTCGCGCCGCTGCACGCGCGCCGCCACCTTTTCGGCCACCCGCCGCACCCGCTGCTCGGCGAGCCGCTTGGCGATCCGCTCGAACACCACGATCTGCTCATCCGGCGGCAGCGATGTAATCTGCGCCCGCGACTCCGCAGGAGTCAGTCGCCGGGTCGGCACTTTCGCAGCCACCGCCTCGGCCGGGCGAACCCGTTCAACGGATTCATTTCGCACCTGAACCGTAACAGCTACTTCTCGCTGCAGACCCCCCACCGAGCGCCGCATCCCGCCCTCAAACTTCGAGCGCCTGGGTTCAAGCGCGTTTGGACGCGGGTCGTTTCGCCAGCCATCGAACGCAGCACCTACGTGCTCTTTTCGAGCCTGCTGTTGTGTCTGGTCTTTGTACTGTGGCAACCGATCCCCGCAGTCGTATGGGATGTGCGCAGCACCGGCGCGGCGTCATTGCTCTGGATCACGTTCTGGCTCGGCTGGGGTATCGGCTTGTGTCCACGTTCATGATCAGCCACCTCGAACTGTTCGGACTCACCCAGGTCTGGAATGACTACAAGAGTCGGCCGATGTCCCGTGCCGGTTTGCAGGTACGATTTCTGTATCGCTTTGTTCGTCACCCGATCATGCTCGGATTCCTGATCGCGTTCTGGTCGACGCCGCTCATGACACAGGGCCATCTGATGTTCGCCGTAATGACCACAGGCTACATCATTGTTGGCGTGCTGCTTGAGGAGCGTGACCTGGTCGATGTGTTCGGCAGCACCTATGCGCGCTATCGCGATCAGGTGCCCATGCTGATTCCATTTCTGAAGCGTGGCGGCGGCGTTGCGGCAGCTCGAAAGGGTGACGAACGAGACTTTATCGCCGGTTCGGGCCGCTGAATCGCCAACGATCGACTTTACTGGAGCTTACCGATGGCCAAGATACTGTTCAGCCTCACCCAAGGGCCTGAAGATCCGACTCGCGCCGCGCTGGCCTTTCTTGTGGCCAAAACCGCGCTAGACGAGGGCCATACCGTGTCTTTGTTTCTGGCCGGTGATGCCGTGCCGCTGCTTCGCGACGCGGTACTCGACAGTCTGGTCGGCCTGGGTACAGGCAGCCTGCGGGAGCATTTCAACGCACTGGTTGCCGGCGGCGCGCGTTTCTACGTGTCGGGGCTTTCGGCCAAAAGTCGTGGCGTGACGCAGGCCGACCTCGAAGGCAAGCCGGCCGAGTTCGCTATGCCGCAAGTACTGGTTCGTCTGTCGATCGAGCACGATCGAATGTTCAACTACTGATTCCGAGGGAGGAAGTCATCCCAGACGACCACGGAAGCACCTTTGCACACCGGAGTCGTCATGCCTCAACTCGCCCTTGTCGATTTAACCGACGATGACGTTCTCGCCGAAGGTGCGTCGGTCCTCTCGGTATCGGACGCTCGAGCCTTAGTCAAATTGTTTGCGCAGGTCAGCTCCAGCCGCAATGCCGACCGCTTTTGCGACCGATTCACGAAGCGCTTGCGCAGCGGCAACGTCCTCGGTGTCGAATACGTTAATACGTTAATACGTGGCGCGACACCGCCTCTGGCAAGGACAGGATAGGGCTGGGATCGGAGTTCTGGATTATGCGCGGACGGCGTATCGCGCGATGGGACGCCGTGTTCGTGTTCGGTTGACTCTATGCAAACAACCTGGTTGCCTGAACCAATGCACCAGTCCCGACCGGCCGGCAGCCAGTAGCGACGCAGCAATTCACCCATCGGCGTGCCGGGCCTGACCTCGGTCAGTTCGTGATGATGCGAGGGCTGCGGCAGACCGTACGCCGTTCCAACATCCGGGTTCGAACTCATGTCGTCTGGCTATCCGTCAGAATTGAGGTTGGCTGAAGCTTAATGATGGATGCGGGTTTGCGCAGCGGACAGGTTCGCACAGCGCACAGAGTCGGCCTCGCGCCGCGAAAGGGCACCCAGCACCGTCCAGCGTTGTGTGGTGAGTCCTTGCGCTTATGATTGAAAAGTAAAAGTAGGGCGACAAATTATCAACGCCGACCATTGAGGGAGAGAAACATGCAGAGATTCGAAGGAAAAATCGTAATCGTGACCGGCGGCGGTGGTGGCATCGGCGGCGCAAGCTGTCGGCGTTTCGCCAGCGAAGGCGCGAATGTCGCGGTGTTCGACCTGAACCTGGAGGCCGCCGAGCGCGTCGCCGCTGGCATTGTGGCCACTGGCGGCGCAGCCACTGCGTTTCACTGCGACATCACCGACCGCGCCAGCGTTGATGCCGCTCTGAAGGCTACTGAAGCACAACTTGGGGCCATTGCCGTTCTGGTCAACAACGCCGGCTGGGACGTGTTCAAGCCGTTCACCAGGACCGTCCCCGCCGAGTGGGACAAGTTGATCGCCATCAACCTGACCGGTGCGCTGCACATGCACCACGCCGTGCTGCCCGGCATGGTGGAACGCAAGTACGGTCACATCGTGAATGTAGCGTCAGATGCGGCGCGCGGTGGCTCTTCGGGCGAGGCCGTTTATGCGGCTTGCAAAGGCGGCCTGGTGGCCCTGTCAAAGACCTTGGCGCGAGAACACGCCCGACACGGCATCACCGTCAATGTGGTTTGCCCCGGCCCGACCGACACCGCCCTGCTGGCCGGCATGGCCGAAGGTGCTCGTGACCCAGCCAAGCTGATCGAAGCGTTCAGGAGCGCCATCCCGCTCGGTCGACTGGGGCAACCCGAAGATCTGGCCGGCGCGATCGTTTTCTTTGGCAGCGACGATGCATCGTTCATCACCGGCCAGGTCATCAGCGTGTCCGGCGGCTTGACCATGCACGGCTAAGCCGAACCGCCACTTCGGGGAGCGCTCAAAAGGTCTGGCGACGCGTTTCCGATTAAAAACTGATATAGTCATCTTATATGACCATACTGGTCGAACAAAGTGACTCATGCAAATTAACATAGCACAGGCAAAAGCCCGATTATCCGAGCTGGTTCAGAAGGCCATGCTCGGTGAAGAGGTCATCATCGCGAAGGACAACATGCCGCTCCTGCGTCTGGTTCCAATCGAGCCGGTTCAGTCCTCACGAAAGCCCGGTTCAGCGAAGGACGAGATCATTTCGGTCGCCAAGGACTTTGATCAAACACCTGATGACTTTGATAGCTACCGATAGGCTTCTGCTCGATACCCATACCTTTCTTTGGTGGATACAAGACTCCAAGGAGCTTTCCTCCAAAAGTCGTAGGGCGATCTCGAAAAACACGACGACTTGTTACCTGAGTGCAGCCTCGGTGTGGGAAATGGCGATCAAAGCGTCATTGGGCAAACTTCAGCTCGTTGGAACAGTCGAACAACTCGTATCCAAACATCTTGCGCTGAACGGTTTTAAGCTTCTTGACATAGCCTTTCGTCACGCGGTGCGAGTTCAAAGCCTGCCAGTTATTCATCGCGATCCGTTCGACCGGTTGCTGATCACGCAGGCGCAATGTGAAAACCTTACCCTCGTGACCAAAGACGCGATATTCGGTCAGTACGACATCGAACTGCTTTGGTAGATTGGAGTCGACAGGTCAGCGAGGTCATCGGTGGTAGTGTCATGCCCTGAAAGGTGGGTCCAAAGCCATGTTTTCAAGCCCTATCTTGTCGAATTTTGTTGCTGACCAGCATGCCATGGCTGCGATGCGCAGTTCCCGACCAGCGAGCCGGGGTGCCGTGCGCACGTATGACTGGCTTGGCCATCACCACGCTCATCGACCGCTCAAGGAAGCGGTCCGCGAGCTGGCGACACAGCGGCGTTTTTCCTACGCTGACGTCAGACATACGCTGATCTGGATGGTCGCGCCGATGCCGTGGCGGCATGGTTGTCATCTCCCGGTGTAGGCCGAGGTGATCGCGACGCGGCACGGGTCGATGAAGAGGGCTTCGTGTACATCGCCGATCGTTGGAAAGACATGTATATATCGGGTGGCGAGAACGTGTATCCGGCCGAAGTCGAGAATGTGCTGTAGCAACTGCCGCAGGTCGCAGAGGCTGCGATCATCGAAGTGCTGCCGCGCAATGCCACTGCCAAGGTACTCAAGCGCGAATTGCCCAAGCGATTTCTAGGCAGTCAAGCGCCGGCAATCGGTTGACCGCGCCGAGCTTGCGAGGTGACCGCCTCGAAGCCCGGCAAGCGCCTTACCGGGCCTGCCAGTCCTTCAACACGCGCTGACGCATCGCTTCGTCGAATATCAGACCGGCACCAGCGGCAGCATTTTGTGCCATATGCTCGGCGCGACTCGTGCCAGGAATGGCGCAGGTCACGGCCGGATGCGAGATCACGAACTTCAGCAGCACCTGGGCCCAGCTCTGGCACCCAACTTCCGAAGCCCAGCCGGGCAGCGGGACATTGGCCAGCGAGCGCAACAATCCGCCGCCGCCGAAGGGCATATTTACCAGTACTGCAGTGCCGAGTTCACGTGCTAACGGCAACAGTCGTTGTTCGGCAGCACGATCATCGATCGAATAATTCAATTGCACGAAATCCGGTTTGGCGCTGCGCATGGCCGCCTCGAGTTCCGGATAAGCGCTCGAGGTGTAATGCGTAAGTCCGACGTATCGGATGCGGCCGGCCTCTTTCCACTTGAGCAAAGTTGC
>JANORY010001088.1:0-1010 GCA_031415535.1 Burkholderiales bacterium
TTTTCAAAAAAACGGCCATTTAACCGTCGCCATCGATGACGATGGAATTGGGCGGGAAGCCGCAAAGCGGAGCAAAACCGGTTTTGAAAACACGCCGCACGGCATGCGGATTTCGAGGCAGCACATCGAATCGTTCAATGAACTGTTTGAACAAAACCTGCGCCTCGAAATCATCGACAAAACGCAGCCCGACGGTTCGGCGGCTGGTACGCGAGTGGAAATCATTTTTTGAAACGGCGGGTGAAAACAGTCCATTTTTCAAGCAATGGTTCTTGCCGAATTTCGAGCGGAGCGAGAAATCTGAAAATGCGTCCAATTTTCTACTGAAAACGCGTCATTCCGACTGAAAGGAGGAATCTTTTTAGCCCCCTCCCTCCGGTCGGGGTGACGGTTTTCAGGATAAAAAGGGCGTTTTTTCAGATTTCTCGCTCCGCTCGAAATTTGGCAGGAACCTTTTTCAATACAAAAACCCGAATAACCACAGCGGAATCTGGTCGCCAACGCCAGTTTCGATGTCGTCAAGTGCCAAAAAACTGTTGGCTCTTCCCTGCAATTGGCGGCGTTTTTTGCCCTTGCCGCCCACCTCAAAAAGATACCGGTCGGCGACCAGAAAATCAGCGGTATCCGGAGCGGCAACGGCTGCCCGCTGAGACACCTGATTGAAGAAAAAGGTCTCGCGCAGGTTGCCCATTTCAGGTGTTTTTTCGAGCAGGGCGAATGCGAGGTTGGTGTTTTCCAGAAAAATTTTATCCGGTTTTTGAAGGGCGGAAAGCCCGCCGCCAGGAACGTGCAGGGTGCCAATCAGCCGGGCGTTTTGCAGGTGAACAAGGTATCGCATCACCGTTGTCCTGTCCAGTTCGATGTGTCGGGCGAGGTTCAAAATATTGGGTTTGAAAGGCGTGGATTCCGCCAAAAACTGGAGCAGCCGCGCCAGTTTTTGCACCTGTTGAACCTTCGCACCCTCGGCCTGGGCCAGGTCGGTTTCGAGTACGAGCCGCACCACTTGCCGC
>JANORY010001089.1:0-1923 GCA_031415535.1 Burkholderiales bacterium
ATTTCGGCATGGGCTACTCGAGCCTGGTCTACCTGAAACGTTTTCCACTGGACACGCTGAAAATTGATCAGACCTTCGTGCGCGACATTACGAGCGATCCGGATGACGCCATCATTGTCGAAACGATCATCGGTCTGGCGAAAAACTTGCGCAAGCGGGTGATTGCCGAAGGCGTTGAAACCGAACAACAATTGGCGTTTTTGCGCGCCGCCGGCTGCGATGAGTACCAAGGCTTTCTGCACAGCCGACCAATGAGTCCAGCGGCGTTCGAAGCGCTTATGTGCGCAAAGGTGCTGCGGTAAGCGCACACAGCTCGTCAAAGCTCAGGCCCTCGACCCACTCGCGCGCCACAAAACCGTGCTCGGTCACCTCAATGACGGCCAGATCGGTGTAAATCCGACTCACGCAGGCCAGCCCGGTCAGCGGATAGCTGCAGCGCTCAACCAGCTTGCTTTCACCGGCCTTGGTCTGGTGCTCCATCATGACAAACACCTGCTTGGCACCGACCGCCAGATCCATCGCGCCGCCGACCGCCGGAATCGCATCGGCTGCGCCGGTATGCCAGTTGGCCAGATCGCCATTAGCAGCCACCTGGAACGCGCCGAGCACGCAATAATCAAGATGCCCGCCGCGCATCATCGCGAACGAATCGGCGTGATGAAAAAACGCGCCGCCGACCAGCAAGGTCACCGGCTGTTTGCCGGCATTGATCAGATCTTCATCTTCATCGCCGGCCTGTGGTGCCGGACCCATTCCGAGGATGCCGTTCTCGCTGTGCAGAAAAATCTCGCGGTCGATCGGCAGGTGATTGCCGACCAGGGTCGGCAGGCCAATGCCCAGATTGACATAGGCACCTTCGGGAATATCGCGCGCAACGCGCGCCGCGATCTGATCCCGGGTCAGGCGCTTGATCATGGGGTACTCCGTTCGGAAATAGGCGCAGCAGCCACCTTGACGATGCGTTGCACATAAATACCCGGTGTCACGATTGACTCCGGGTCGAGCGCGCCGAGTTCGACCAGTTCTTCAACCTGGACGATGGTCAGTTTGGCGGCAGACGCGATAATCGGTCCGAAATTACGGGCCGCTTTGCGATAAGTCAGATTGCCCCAGCGATCGCCGCGCAGCGCCTTGACCAAGCCGACATCGGCATGAATCGGATACTCCAGCACGAAATTCCGGCCGCCAATGTTGCGCGTTTCCTTGCCCTTCGCCAGGTCCGTGCCATAACCGGTCGGAGTAAAAAAGCCGCCGATTCCGGCACCGGCCGCACGGATGCGCTCGGCCAGATTGCCTTGGGGTGCCAGCTCAAGTTCGACCTTGCCGGCGCGATACAAGCCATCGAACACCTGCGAGTCGGCCTGCCTCGGAAACGAGCAAATGATCTTGCGCACGCGCCCGGCCTTTAGCAACGCGGCAATGCCCTGTTCGCCATTACCGGCATTGTTGCTGACCAGGGTCAGATCTCGCGCGCCCTGGGCGATCAGCCCGTCAATCAGAAAGTTCGGCATACCGGCACCGCCGAAGCCGCCAATCAAGATGGTCGCGCCGTCCTTGATACCACCGAGCGCAGCTTCGAGGCTGGCAACAATTTTATTGATCATAGGGCGGGCGATTCATGAGTTTTTGAGAAATCGGAATATTTGCAAACGCTAGCGTGTCTCGGATCGTGCCATGATAACGGCCAAGTCCCAAACCGGTTTCTGTTATGCGATCTTTAACTTTGACAATCAGGCGCTCGATTAGCGGTGTGCTCGATTTTTCATTGAAGTTGAGTTTGCTGAAGTTGAGTTTGCTGATGCTGAGTTTGCTGATGTTGAGCATATTGACGTCGAACTTGTTTAACTTCAACTTGTTGACCGCCTACTTTCGAAGTGTGCCAGATATGGTGCCGAGCGCATTCGCGCAGGTTCCGCCCTCGCC
>JANORY010001090.1:0-1461 GCA_031415535.1 Burkholderiales bacterium
GCGCGGCATTGAACTTGATCTGAACACCCGTTTGCACGACGGTTATGGCAAGGACCTGGCCTTGGCGGCCGTCTCGGGTCAGCGACGGCAACTCGAGATTGCGTACGGCAAGGCACCTCATGCGCGCTCGCATGGCGAGACGTTTTTAGCGATTCTGCGACAACGACTAAAGCCCGGTGGGCTGTATTTTCTCGATGAGCCGGAAGCGCCGCTCTCGCCTGCGCGAGTGCTCGAACTGATGGCGCTGATCGGCGATTGTGTCGCGCTGAAATGCCAATTTATCATCGCCAGCCATTCGCCGATGCTGATGGCACAACCGGATGCGCAGATTCTAAGTTTTCAGGATGATAAGATCCTGCCGGTGCCGTGGGCGCGGCTTGAACACGTCAATCTGCTGCGCGCCTTTCTGAACCGACCGGAGCAGTTTCTAGCCGAACTCAACCGGCCTGAGTTCAAGCCATAAATCCGAGGTCTGTCGGAGAAAATTTGCTGAGGTTCGGAATGATGGTCGGCATCTCGGTAGGCGAAACGCCGAACCAGCGCGCCATCGTTGCCGCGTACTGATCGACCGCAGTGGTCGGTATCCAGACACCGGTGCTGCCGACGTCATCCGGGCCACCCAGCGTCAAATTCGGATAGGTGCCATACAACGCCCCGCCCTTGACTGCGCCACCGACCACGAAGTGATGGCTGCCCCAGCCGTGGTCTGAACCTTGACCATTACTCTGCAAATTCCGACCGAAATCAGAAGCGGTAAAGGTGGTGACCTTATCGGCCACGCCGAGTGTAACCGTGGCATCGTAAAACGCCGCGACCGCCGCGCTGATCTCACCCAATAACTGTTGTTGGCGATTGACTTGATCATCGCCATGGGTGTCGAAGCCGCCGACCGAACAGAATATCGTTTGGCGTTTTAGACCGAGCGCGTTGCGCGCGGCAATCAGACGCGCGGCCATCCGCAACTGGCCACCGATACTGGAATTGGGAAAGCTGCTGTTGAACTGTTGGCTGGTTATCGCCTGCGCCAAAACGCGTTGATTCTCGAGCGCTTTTTGAATGGTGCTCAGCCAGGCTTGTTCGAACAGGTGGGTGCGCTGTGAGCCGAGTATCTCCCCAATCGACACCGACAAGGGGTCATTACTCTCCGGCTTGTAGAAATCAAAGCCGAAATTGCCGCTCGGTGAAACCTTGTAGGAGGTGATGGTCGAGCCGGTTTCCCAGAGATTATTGCCGGCCAGTGAAATACAGGTGGCGCCGCGATTGCTGTTCAAGGACTGCATCAGATCACCGATTCGCCCACCCCAGCCGGTTCGACCAGAACCGTCGGAAATCGAGCTTTGCCATTGCGCCTGCTGGTCACTGTGTGAAAACAGATTCGGCGGTAGCGGAACACTGCGCGCTTCGTATTGCGCCTTGCTGGTCGGTGCTGCCAGCGGGCCGACATTGGCAACCAATGCGGCC
>JANORY010001091.1:0-6782 GCA_031415535.1 Burkholderiales bacterium
CTGGCGCAGGAGTTGAAGAAGCCACTGTTGAAGGACCATCTGCTGAAGAATATCTTCTTCGATACCTGTGTTTATCACCAGCCGGGCATCGACCTGTTGACCAAGGTCATTCCGGTTGAGAACATCTTGTTCGCCAGCGAAATGATTGGCGCGGTGCGCGGCATTGATCCAGAAACCGGCCATTACTTTGACGACACGAAACGTTATGTTGAAGCGGCCAGCATCGACCCCGTTCAGCGCCACCAGATCTACGAAGGCAATGCGCGCCGTGTCTATCCGCGCCTCGATGCGGCGCTGAAAGCCAAAGGTCGATAGAAGATGAGCACGGCCTTCACCAAAACTCCCGGTTGGCTCGACTGGTACGACGGGCCGTCGAAGCCGCTCTTCAAAGTACCGGCCGGTGCGGTCGATGCCCATTGCCATGTGTTCGGGCCGGGGTCAGAGTTCGGCTTCGCGCCGGAGCGCAAATACACCCCCTGCGATGCTTCAAAAGAGCAACTCTACGCCTTGCGCGACCACCTGGGCTTTGCGCGCAATGTGGTGGTGCAGGCAACTTGCCATGGTGCCGATAACCGGGCACTCGTCGATGCGCTGGTACACAGCCAAGGAATGGCGCGTGGTGTTGCCACCGTGCGTCGCGCCGTCACTGATGTTGAACTGAACGCCCTGCATGCGGCCGGCGTGCGCGGCGTGCGTTTTAACTTCGTCAAACGCCTGGTTGATTTCACACCGAAGGACGAATTGCTCGAAATTGCCAGCCGTATTGCGCCGCTGGGCTGGCATGTCGTCATCTATTTCGAAGCGGTTGATTTGCCCGAACTCTGGGACTTCTTTAGCTCGCTGCCGACCACGGTGGTGGTCGATCATATGGGACGCCCGGATCTGAGCAAACCGATCGACGGTCCCGAATTCGAGCTGTTCGTCAGATTCATGCGCGAGCACGATAACGTCTGGTCCAAGGTCAGTTGTCCGGAGCGCTTGAGCGTTACCGGTCCGAGGGCCTTGAACGGTGAGCGTAATGCCTATCGCGATGTGGTGCCGTTTGCGCGTCACATTGTCGAGAGTTTTCCGGACCGCGTGTTGTGGGGCACGGATTGGCCGCATCCAAACTTGAAGGACCATATGCCGGATGACGGCCTGCTGGTCGACTTCATTCCGTCGATCGCGGTGACTGCCGAGCTGCAACACAAACTGCTGGTCGCCAACCCCATGCGACTCTACTGGCCGGAGGTCAAGGGCTGAGATGGCATTAGACAAACCTTATCAGGACGTGCCCGGCACGACCATTTTTGACGCCGAACAATCGCGTAAAGGTTATCACCTGAATCAGTTCTGCATGTCACTGATGAAGGCCGAGAATCGCCTGCGGTTTAAAGCCAACGAACGCGCCTATCTCAATGAATGGCCGATGACTGAAGATCAGAAACTGGCGGTGATTTCTCGTGACTTGAATCGCTGCATTGCGCTGGGCGGCAATATCTATTTTCTGGCCAAGATCGGTGCCACCGACGGCAAGAGTTTTCAGCAAATGGCCGGCAGCATGACCGGCATGACCGAAGAAGCGTATCGCGACATGATGATCAAGGGTGGCCGTTCGGTCGAAGGCAATCGTTATGTCGGGGAGAAAAAATAATGGCTTACATCAGCGCCAGCGTTTTTACCTCGCATGTGCCAGCGATTGGCGCGGCGCTCGATCTCGGCAAGACGCATGAACCCTACTGGCAGCCCTTGTTCAAGGGCTATGAGTTCTCCAAGCAGTGGGTCAAGGACAACCCGCCGGATGTCATCTTTCTGGTCTTCAATGATCACGCGACCGCGTTCAGCCTCGACATGATTCCGACCTTTGCGATTGGCACTGCTGCCGAGTTTCAGGTCGCTGACGAAGGCTGGGGGCCGCGACCGGTACCGAAGGTGATCGGCCATCCTGAACTGGCCTCGCACATTGCCCACTCGGTGATTCAGGACGATTTCGATCTGACTATCGTCAACAAGATGGATGTTGATCACGGCCTGACGGTGCCCTTGAGTCTCATGTACGGTCAGCCGCAGGCCTGGCCTTGCCCGGTAATTCCGTTCGCCGTGAACGTCGTGCAGTATCCGGTGCCCTCGGGCATGCGCTGCTTTAACCTCGGACGGGCGATTCGCAAGGCGGTTGCATCATTCGATGCGCCATTGAACGTTCATATCTGGGGTACCGGTGGCATGAGCCATCAGTTGCAGGGCCCGCGCGCCGGACTCATCAATCGAAAGTGGGATACACAGTTCCTCGATCGTCTGATTGCCGATCCCAAGGGCCTGGCCGCTACGCCGCACATCGATTATGTTCGGGAGGCTGGTTCGGAAGGTATCGAGCTGGTGATGTGGTTCATTGCCCGCGGTGCGATGGCCGACGTTGCGGGCGGTGCGGCGCCACGGGTCGCGCATCGCTTTTATCATGTGCCCGCCTCGAATACGGCGGTCGGGCATTTAATTCTGGAGAATATCTGATGACCATCAAGGTCGCATTGGCGGGCGCTGGCGCCTTTGGTATCAAACATCTGGACGGTATCAAGAACATCAAGGGCGTTGAAGTCGTGTCCCTGGTCGGGCGCGAACTGGCGAAAACACAGGAAGTTGCCAAACAGTATGGCATTGCACATGTCACGACCGATCTCGCCGATAGTCTGGCCATCAAGGAGATCGACGCGGTCATCCTGTGCACGCCGACGCAGATGCATGCTGAGCAATCGATTGCCTGCTTGAATGCCGGCAAACATGTTCAAGTCGAAATCCCGTTGGCTGATTCCCTCAAAGGCGCGGAATCCGTGCTGGCCCTGCAAAAGAGTACGGGTCTGGTGGCGATGGTCGGTCATACCCGGCGCTTCAACCCGAGCCACCAGTGGGTCCGTAACAAGATCAGGGCCGGCGAGTTCAATATCCAGCAAATGGATGTGCAAACCTACTTCTTTCGGCGCAGCAATATGAACGCGCTCGGTCAGGCACGCAGTTGGACCGATCATCTGCTCTGGCATCATGCCGCACATACGGTTGATCTGTTTGCGTATCAGGCACGCTCGCCGATTGTGCAAGCCAATGCGGTGCAGGGTCCGATTCATCCGACGCTGGGCATTGCGATGGACATGTCGATTCAACTGAAGGCGGCCAGCGGTGCCATCTGTACGCTGTCGTTGAGCTTCAATAACGACGGACCCTTGGGTACCTTCTTTCGCTACATCGGCGATACCGGTACTTATCTGGCTCGCTACGACGATCTGTTTAATGGCAAAGATGAAAAGATCGACGTCTCGACAGTGGCGGTGTCGATGAACGGCATCGAGTTGCAGGACCGTGAATTTTTCGCGGCGATTCAGGAAGGTCGTGAGCCGAATTCAAGCGTTGCGCAGGTGTTGCCGTGTTATCAAGTGCTGGACAAGCTGGATCGGCAGTTGAGCGAGGCTTGAGGGGTACATGCGAGCACTCGCCTGTTTGCTCTTGCTCTGGGCGCCGACCTTGTTTGCGCAGAACGCAGCCGATACCGAACTGGCTAAATCGTTTGCGCAGTGTTCGGCGCAGCTCTCGAAGTTCGGTGAATTTGGTCTTCAGCAAAAGCAATTGAGTGCCGAAGCGGCGCTTCGCCTTAATGACATTGCCGCCGTCTATTCGCAAGCCAGCGCAGCCTTGTCGTCCGATGAGCTCGCCAAGCAGAATATGAGTGAAGCATCGTATCGTGAAATTGTCACCATGCGTCTGAGCACACGGTCAGGTGAGACCTCTGTGTACCTGAATTTTCTGTCCGGACGCGTGCAAAGCTGCAAAGAACTGTTTGAAAAGAATGAGTCCTACCTGTCGCCTCGAATCAAAGCATTCGTTCAGCGCCTGAAGTAGCGGCGGGACGTGGTGACAGGACATTAATGTCGGCGCTGGTGCCCAAGCCGCTGCATCACACCCTCCCGCGTGTTCGCCATCCTGCGTGCTCGACAGTTGACCGAGCAGCACGAAATGCCTAAGATATTGCTAACAGTATCGTATAAACGCGGCAGCAGTATAGTGAGCACGGCTTGATGAAAACCACCTTCGACTTACCCCCACCTCTGCTGGAGCATGCGCGCCGATTGGCTGCGCAACGTAACACCACAGTAAAAGAGTTAGTGATTGCAGGTCTACGAAAAGTCATCGAAGAAAGCACTGCCAAAGTCAAACCGTTCAAGCTTGAGAACGCAAGCGTCAAAGGCAAAGGCTTGCAAGATGGCGTTCAACACCTTAGCCCTGCTCAAGTGATCGAACTGTCTTACGAACGAGGCAAGATTTGATTGCCGTCGACACCAACATTCTCGTTTACGCCCATCGAGAGGATTCACCTTTTCATCAAACCGCTAAATCCTGTGTGCGCGGTCTCGCTGAGAACGCTCGAAGCTGGGCGATTCCTTGGCCATGCATACATGAGTTTTATGCCATAACAACTCATCCTCGAATATACGCCCCGCCGTCCACTCGACAACAAGCGATCCGGCAGCTCAGCGCTTGGTTTGCGTCAACAAGTTTGGTGATGCTTGGCGAGACAGCGACTTATTGGGAGACGCTCAAGGTGCACTTGGAGGCAGGCAAAGTGATCGGACCTCAGGTACACGATGCTCGCATTGCAGCGCTTTGCATAATGCATGGCGTCAGGGAGTTTTGGAGTGCAGATCGAGACTTCAGTCGCTACCCCCTCCTCACAACGGCGAACCCCCTGATCCAAGCGTGAATTTCTATCTGCAAGCTGCGACCTACGACCGCCAATGGGCCAGAATGAGTCCAATATCTGCTTGCTGAGTATGGTTCCCAATTGTGAATCACCCGACCCAACAGAATGATAAAAATTCGCTTGTAAGAGGCGTTTCCGCAGAAACGTTTGCTCTGGTTCGACCTGAGCACAACGATAAACAAGCCGTGCAATGGGTGCCCGGAGCGGCACGTTGCAACCTTATTCGCCCCAATCGAGTTCGCCTAAGTGTCAGAGTATCCCCGGTTCGTCAAGGACGGTGACGCCTTCCTCGAATGTGCCTGTCTTGTGGCGCTCCCGATTTTGCGTTGACGGTGGACTTGCCGAACAAGTGGTCGTGAGGCTGTGTGTTTTGTATCTATCGATGCCGTTCTAATGTGCACGATAGCGCAACCTTTAACACACCCTGGAAACGACGAAGCCAAGCGTAAAATTACAGGAAAACAATTACGACGATTGACGATAAAGCTAAGCTCGCTTGCACTTTAAATATTCCAGAAAAGCGTTTTCGACTGATATGAAGAGATTGGGGCAAGTCGCGAGCATCCGCATGGGTTACCCCTTCCGATCGCGCCTTGAGCACGATACGGCGTAAGCGGTCGCTGTGGTGCAGATGAAGGACATAGAAGACGCTAGTTTGTTGAATTTGGACACTGCGGTTCGGGTGAACATGCCTGACTTCAACGAACATCACCTGATCAGACGCGGGGACTTAGTATTTCGCTCTCGCGGGCAGACCAATTCTGTAGCACTCATTGCGGAAGACATGGGGTCAGCGGTTCTCGCCGCTCCCATGTTGTTGATTCGCCCCGTTGCTGTACTGCCCGCCTACTTGCTCTGGTACATCAACTTGCCGGCAATTCAGGCTGTCTTGGCAGCACAGGCAGAGGGTACTGCGATGCGAATGATCAGCAAGGCGGCGCTGGAACAGTTGACGATCGCCGTCCCGCCCTTGGAGGCTCAACGGCGAATCGTCGAAATCGGGCGGCTTGCCGACCTGGAGGCAACGATCACCACCGAATCGATGGATCGGCGTAAAACGCTGATCGACGGAATTCTGATGCGTAAAGCTCAGGATACCCACCGAAGCATGGTGGGTCAGGTTCACATCACGACACCAAGCAGGCAGCCATCGACGCAGCTCGGCAAATGAGTCAGCGTGAAGGATCTGAGTTGAAGATCAAAAAAAGCTGGACGCAAAGATCGCGCAGTCGGATAGCCACGGCAATGATCCGAGAAGAATTCCTGGATAAATCTAAAGGCGGGAGCATTCCTCCCGCCGCTCCCCAACATCATTGGAATTTTGGATGAACGACAAAATCACACAACAAGAAGTCAACTCGGCGGCGCGGGCCGCCTGCGACACATTCCGTGGCGTTGTCGATCCGGCTCAATACAAGGATTACATCCTCGTGATGCTATTCCTGAAATACATCAGCGACCTCTGGCAAGACCACTACGACAGCTATCGCCAGCAATACGGCGACGACGACGAACGTATTCGGCGCAAGTTGGATCGCGAACGCTTCACCTTGCCGTTCGTTGAATTCAAGGATGAAGTTGAAGAAAACGGCAAGAAAGTCGTCAGGGTTCTCGACCGCTTCGCCGCAAATTTTTCCAGCCTGTATGACCGCCGCAACGCAGCCAACATCGGTGAGTTGATCAACATCGTACTCGATGGCATTGAGGATGCCAACAAGGCCAAGCTCGACCGCGTCTTCCGCAACATCGACTTCAACTTCGATGCGGGCAAAAAGGCCGGCGAGTTCTACACGCCCAAGCAGGTCTCGCGTTTGCTTGCCCGACTGGCCAAGCCCAAACCCGGCAACCGCATCTGCGACCCGGCGAGTGGTTCCGCCGGCCTGCTGATCGAGGCTGCGGCGCTGGTTGAAGAAACCGGCAGCCGCGATTTTGCCCTCTTCGGCCAGGAAGTGAACGGCAGCACTTGGGCGCTAGCGCGCATGAACATGTTCCTGCACGGCAAGGACTCCGCGCGTATTGAATGGGGCGACACCCTCAACAGCCCGGCGCTGGTCGAAGC
>JANORY010001092.1:0-1053 GCA_031415535.1 Burkholderiales bacterium
GCGTTCGCGAAATCGTGCTGACCGGCGTGAACCTCGGCGATTTCGGCAACGGAACCGAAGTCATCGAGGGCCTCCGGCCAAAAAAAGAAGCCCTTTTCATCGACCTCATACAGGAATTGGAAGCCGTCGAAGAAATTGACCGATTCCGCATTTCGAGCATCGAACCGAACCTGCTGACGAATGAAATCATCGCGCAAGTCGCTGAAAGCCAACGGTTTATGCCGCATTTTCACCTGCCGCTTCAATCGGGCAACAACCGCCAACTCGCCGAAATGCGCCGCCGTTATCGCCGCGAACTCTATGCGGAGCGCGTCGATTTCATCAAACAAAAAATGCCGCACGCCTGCATCGGAGTGGATGTGATTGTCGGTTTTCCGGGCGAAACCGACGCTGATTTTGATGATACCTGCCGCTTTCTCGCCGACCTCGACGTGAGTTACCTGCACGTTTTCACCTATTCGGAGCGGGCAAATACGCCTGCCGCCGAAATGCCGGGAGCCGTGCCGGTCGAAGTTCGGCGCGAGCGAAACGCGCGGCTGCGGATTCTTTCGGAGAAAAAATTGAGGGCTTTTTACGCTCCATTTTTGGGTGAAATGCGGCCCGTTTTATTTGAAAAACACAAAAATCCTGCATTGCTCAGCGGCTTTACTGACAATTATATCAAAGTCGAAATTCCGTTCGAGCCTGATTTGTTGAACACGATTCAGCCGGTTTTCCTGAAAAACTTCAGCCCTTCGGGCGATGTCGAGGCGGCTCTTTTGGCGCAGGCGGAATTTGTCTGAACCAATTCCAGAAAGCTGTCATTTCAAAATGACCGCTCGCCCGACGGCTCGCACCTGCCCGTTTTCGATGAGTTGAATGAAAACCGGGCCGGGTGGAAAACTCGAAACATCCACCGTCGTTTGCCCGCCGACAACTGTTTTTGATAAAAGCGGCTGGCCTAAAAGGTTGTTGATTTTCAATTGAAATTGATTGTAATTGTTGGATGCCGACCATGAAATTTTCATTTCCGAAGCAGCGGGGTTGGGCTGAATTTCCATTGAAAATGATGCC
>JANORY010001093.1:0-5202 GCA_031415535.1 Burkholderiales bacterium
ACATATGCTCCAGAATGCCGGGTCCGCCGGTGCGGTACTGCATTTGGCGCGGCCCGTAGCCTTCGATCACCAGCAGGCCGCCGGGCTTCAGGCTGTTGATCGCCTGAGCAAGCGTCGTATCGCGCAGTGCCGGCGACGCGAACTGGAAGAAGATCGCAATGATTGCGTCCCAGCGTTCGGCAGGCCAGCGCCAGTCTTGCAGGTCGGCGCGCGAATACTTCGCTTCGACCGCTTCGCGCCGGGCCAGGCTTCGAGCACGTTCGATTGCAACTTCCGAGGCATCAAAGGCGTGCAACTGCCAACCGCGTTTGCCTAACCAGACGCTATTTCGACCCTCGCCATCGGCAATCGCCAGCGCCTCCGGTGCCCGGCCTTGCGCCCGCAGTTCGGTGGCATGCCGATCGAGCCAGGGCGATTGCGCCGCCAGCCAGCCGTTCGGTGCCTCTCCAAACAGAAAACCGTCGGCCTCACGATAACGTTTATCCCAGCGCTGGGCTGCGTCTTTGAATTCCATGGCATCGCAGATATTGGATTGCGCGCATGCTAACACCTGGGAGAGTGATCAGATGTTGGCAAAAATCCGAGCTTGCAGCGGCCGTTCGGGGGGCATCGATGGAAGCGGTGATTAGAAACCGAGTTTGCGGGCGTAGCGAACATCCGGCTTGACGGCATGTTCCTGCTCGAGTTGTTCAATGAACGTCTCGGCACCCGCCTCTTCATCAAACAGCGCGTATTGGCGTTTGACCGCCGCAAAGTCGCCGGGTGCCAACAACTCGAGCTTGTTCAGACGCTCGCGCAATGGGTCGCTTAATAGTTCGGCCTTGCCACCCAAGGCTTCAACAATGAACATGCGCTCACGTTGTTCCCGATTCAAGGTCAGGAACTTGATCTTGAACGAAAACCGCCGCAGGGCGGCTTCGTCGAGCCGATCAAACAAGTTGGTGGTGCAAATGAAGATGCCGTCAAATCGCTCCATGCCTTGCAGCATTTCATTGACTTCGCTGACTTCATAATTGCGCACCGCCATTTGCCGATTCTGCAAAAAGCTGTCGGCCTCATCGAGCAACAGCACCGCACCTTCGCGCTGCGCCTCCTCAAACATCGCGGCCATCTGCTGTTCGGTTTCGCCGACGTATTTGCTCATCAGATCGGAAGCCTTCTTGATGATCAACGGCTTCTCGATCGATTTTGCAATGTGCTCGGCCAGCGCGGTTTTACCGGTTCCCGGCATGCCGAAAAAGCACATAGTGGCGCGCGGCTTGGTCTTTAGTGCCTCGACGATTTTCGGAATCGGATGACGGGTTTCAACGTTCAGTAAGGACAAGTCATAGTGGGTGACATTAACGCGAAACTCATCGCCCTTGTCTTTCAGGCCGAGCGCCTTGTCCGAGCGCTCGAGTTGCCGCTCGATCAGCGCCTCGATCGATTCGTCAATGCTGCTCAGCGTCAGCCGTGCGAAGCGGCCGGCCGACTGGATTTGTGCCGGCGTGATCGTTTTTCGGGCAGCGATCTTGGCGACAAATTCCTCCGTCACTCCGAGTTCGGACAAGTACTTGCGGGCGATGTTCTCCCGCACCCGTTGCGGCGGATTGGCCAATTCAAGGTGGAATTGGAAGCGTCGGCGATAGGCAGGATCGATCTGGCTGATCGAGTTGGAGATCCAGATTACCGGTACCGGATTTTGTTCGAGGGTCTGGTTGACCCAGGCCTTGCCATTGACCGCCGAACCACGGTTATCTTCCCGACCCAGCAAGCCAGCCAATTCGGCATTGATCGGCGGGAACACGTCCTCGACTTCATCGAACAGAATCGCTGCGCGCGGCCGCCCTTTCAAAAACGCTTGCGACACTTGCAGTGAGCGATAGCGCTCCTTGCCCGACAGACTATTGCCGTCCTTGTCGAGACAATCGACTTCGTAAAGCTCGAGTTCAGAGAGCTGCGAGGCTAGCTTTGAAAACTCGGTCTTGCCGGTACCTGGGGGGCCGTAAATCAGAACATTAATCCCTTTTTCCGAACTCGCTGCGGCGGCCTTCAACAGGGCGATCAAATAGCGGGTGTCATCCAGCACATGCGGAAAATCGTCGGTGGTAAGCGCGGTTTGTCCGGCCGGGCGGGTGAAGGCGGCCATCATCGACGACTCGCTGGCATATTCGGCGGTCAGTACCGCGAGTAACTTATCCGAAACGCGCATCAGATCGCCCAGATCGGTAATCGAATGCTCGGCAATCGGCGTTTCAATCAGCCCCAGTGACTCAAGCCGGCTGCCGGATTTCAGCGAAGTAGCAACATCGGCAATGTTCAGTCCAAGCACATGCGCCAACATGCCGTACGCTTCCTGCGCGCTCGACGCCTTGCAGTCAACCAGCACCGGTCGCAGATCGCGCTGATACTTGCACAGCGACGCATGCAGCAGGATCGAGCGTTCGGCGTCGGACAGTCCAAGCACGGCCGACAGCATGGCAATGTTATCGAGCAGGCGTACCCGGGTCTTGGCCAGCTTGCCTTCGAGTGCAGCGACAGTCGCCTGGAACACCGCCAACAGGTCTTTTGGATGAACCTTGACGAATTCATCAAGGTAATAAAACATGGTTGTATCGTCGTACAAGCCATTCCAGGTGCCGTGTCGCAACATGAATTCATCGACACCCAGTTTGGCCGCATCGGCCCAGGCCGGTGCGTCGGCACAGCGGCGCGACAAAAAGTCCTTGAACTTCAGCAAAACGGGTTCCGGCCAGAGGAGCGAGCGACCGGTCAGGGTGACGACGTTATTGATGTCGCGTCGAAGGTTGAATTTTGGACCGAGCGTCAGCACGGTTTTCAACGCAAAGCGAACGCATTGAAGATCCATGGGCGGTGCAAACTCGAAGGTCGGGGAGAAGATCAGCCGCTCACCGTTGACGGTCTGCAGTTTGTTGTTGTCTGGTCTGGCCTTGGAACGTTCGGACTTCATTAGCATTCGCCTCGCAAAGAGTCACTACCCACTGCCAAGTGTACGGGCGAGATTGACCTGAACTTCAGATTGCAGTATTGTATTCTGTATACAGACATTGCCGCCTGCTTCCAAGTACCTGCTCCCGACCAAATCGACGACGCCATGCTGCCGCAACTGCACACCGAACCCGATCTCGTCGAACGAGTTTATGAGGCGCTGCTTGAGGGAATCTGTAGCGGCGAGTTTGCGCCCGGCGAAAAATTCACACAAGAGCAACTGGCTGATCGCCTTGGAGTGTCCCGACAGCCGGTGCTTCAAGCGCTGCTGTTGTTGCGACAACAAGGCCTTATTGTAGACACGGAGAACCGTCGCGGCGTTCGAGTTGCCGCTCTGGAACCGGCATTCGTTTCCGGTTTGTATGCGGTTCGGGCCGCGCTCGACGCATTGGCGGCTGGTTCGGCAGCCAGCCGTGCGCGGCCGGAGTTGAAAACGCCGGGGCTTGAAATCATTCGGCGTGGCCGAGCTGCGTCGGGCGACGGTGATCTCGCCGCCTTGGTCAAGCTCGATCTCGAGTTTCATCAGTTCTTGTACGAAGCGGCCGAAAACCCGGTGCTGGCCGGCAGCGCAGAGCTAAATTGGCATCACACCCGGCGGGTCATGGCGGCCTACTTGCGCCAACCGGTGTCCCTGCGCGGCGTCTGGGCCGAACATCTGGCCATCTTGAATGCGGTTGTTAAAGGCGACTCGAAACTCGCCGAAAAACTCTCCAGACAGCATGCCGAGCAATCGGTTAGATTATTGTTTGCGAGCCTGGCAGGCCACCAGGCAACCCATCCGCAGTTATTGGCCACCACGGCCGAGTCGACCGCGTCGCGCTCGTCATCCGCAACATCCGCTACCATCGCCCAAAGGAGAATCAGGTCATGAAACTCAACGCAGAACAGATCGAACAATTCGAGCGTGACGGCTACATTTTTTTCCCCTCGCACTTTACTCCAGCCGAGATGAAGGTGCTGCTCGACGAGGTACCGAACATTTATGCCGAGCAGCGGCCAGAGGTGGTCCGCGAAAAAGACGGCAAAACGCCGCGCACCAGTTTCGCCGCCCATACCTACAACGATGCGTTCGCCAAACTCGGCCGCCATCCGCGCATGGTTGATCCAGTGCAGCAAGTGTTTGGCGAAGCGGTCTACATGCATCAGTTCAAGATCAACGGCAAGCAGGCGTTTGATGGCGATGTCTGGCAGTGGCATCAGGACTTCGGTACCTGGCACCGCGACGATGGCATGCCCGAGGCGCGTGCCATGAACGTCGCCATTTTTCTGGATGAAGTGAACGAATTCAACGGGCCGCTGTTGTTCATCCCCGGCTCACACAAAGTTGGCGTGGTTGAAGCTGGTCACGACCTGCAAACCACCAGCTATCCGCTCTGGACCTTGGACAACGCCAAGGTCACCGAGTTAGTGGCGCAGGGCGGCATTGTGGCGCCGAAGGGTCCGCCCGGGTCAATGTTGCTGTTTCACGGTTGCCTGGTGCACGGCTCGCCCTCGAATATGAGTCCCTGGAACCGCGTCATTGTGTACCTGAGCCTGTGTGCGGTCAGCAACCATATCCGGGAATTCAAGCGGCCCGACTATATCGCGCATCGTGACTTCACGCCGATTCAGACGCTCGGTGATGATTGCCTGCTGCGCAACGACGTCAAGGGATTGCCTTGGCCCAGTAGCCAGAGCCAAGCGCCAACTAACACGCAAAAACAGGCCGCGTAGCTGAGTCATGAATCTTTATCGAATGTTGCGCGAGCGAGCGCACAACAAAACACCACTGCGGGTTGGCTTGATCGGTGCCGGCAAATTCGGCTCGATGTATTTGTCGCAGGCGCGTCGAACACCCGGTATTCAGTTGCTTGCGGTGGCAGATCTGGCACCAGCCCGAGCGCGCTTGGCGCTCAAGCATGTTGGCTGGGAAAGCGCACAACTGTCGGCCAGAAGCTTTGCGCAGGCACGCAAGAGCGGCACCACGTTTATTACCGATGATTCGGCCGCGTTGATCGCCTCGTCCGACATCGAAATCGTTATTGATGCGACCGGCAGCCCGTCGGCCGGTATTGCCCATGTCCTGGCCTGTTGCGAGCACGGCAAACATATCATCATGGTCAATGTTGAAGCCGACGCGCTGGCCGGCCCCTTATTGGCACGCAAGGCCGCCGAGGCGGGTATCGTCTATTCGCTGGCCTATGGTGATCAGCCAGCGTTGATCTGCGAAATGGT
>JANORY010001094.1:0-4679 GCA_031415535.1 Burkholderiales bacterium
GATTTGAACACCCTGACGCGTGCCGAAGTCGCCTCCTGGAAGCCCGGCCAGACCTTGCTGCTATCGGGCAAGATGCTGACCGGTCGCGATGCCGCCCACAAGCGTATCCAGGATATGTTGGCAAAGGGTGAATCCTTGCCGGTGTCGTTTGCCAATCGGGTGATCTATTACGTCGGCCCGGTCGACCCGGTGCGCGATGAAGTGGTCGGCCCGGCAGGTCCCACCACCGCCACTCGAATGGACAAATTCACCGACTTGATGCTCGGGCAAGTCGGCCTGCTCGCCATGGTCGGCAAGGCCGAGCGCGGCCCGAGCGCCGTTGAGTCAATTCGCCAGCACAAGGCCGCCTATCTGATGGCAGTTGGTGGCGCAGCCTACCTGGTTTCAAAAGCGATTCGCGGATCCAAGGTAGTCGGATTTGCCGACTTGGGCATGGAAGCGATTTACGAGTTTGACGTCCACGACATGCCGGTCACGGTGGCGGTCGACTCGAACGGTGTCTCGGTTCACGACACCGGTCCGCGCGAATGGAAAGCCCGGATCGGCAACATTCCAATCACCATTGCCTGAGGCACCCCGAATGGCACGAATTGCAATCGCCGGTCTGCAACATGAGACCAACACCTTTGCGCCCAGCAAGGCTAATTACCAGGCGTTCGAAGCGGGCGGCGGTTGGCCAGCCCTATCTTTTGGGGCACCCATACTCGCGGCGGTGGCGGGCACGAATATACCCATCGCCGGTGCCATCGAGGCCCTTCTGTCTGGCGGTCATGCCCTGGTGCCGCTGGTCTGGGGTGCCGCGTCCCCGTCCGCTCAGGTCACCACTGAGGCCTTCGAGCGGATTGTCGGCGAGCTGATCGCCCGTTTGAAACAAGCCGGCAAAATTGACGGTGTTTATCTTGACCTGCACGGCGCGATGGTGACCGAACAACATGACGACGGCGAAGGTGAAATTTTGCGCCGAATTAGAGCCGTAGTCGGCGATCGGGTGCCGATCGTGGCGAGCCTGGATCTGCATGCCAACGTGACCCGGGCCATGATGCAGTTTGCCGATGCGCTGACCATCTACCGGACCTATCCGCATGTTGATATGGCTGCGACCGGACAACGCGCGGCTCTGATGTTGCTGGACCTGCTGAACTCGGGGCAGAACTATGCCAAGGCCTTCGTGCAGTTCGACTTCCTGACTGGCATACCGTCACAGTGCAGCTTCATCGAACCCTGCAAGAGCCTGTACGAACTGCTGGCCAGCATTGAACGTCAAAGCGGTGCCATGCTGTCGTTTGCACCGGGCTTTCCGATGGCCGATTTCCCGGAATGCGGTATGTCAGCGATGGCCTATCACGCCGACGCCGCGCGGGCGCAAGCCGCCCTAGCCCAGTTTGCGCAAGCGGTACGCGACGCCGAACCGCAATTCGTTATGAACCTGCTGTCACCCGAAGACGCTGTGCGTCGCGCCATCGTTCGCGGTGCCGTTGGCGCACCCGTAGTATTGGCGGATACGCAAGATAATCCCGGAGCGGGCGGCAATGGCGACACGGTTGGACTGCTGGCCGCCCTGCTGCACGCCCGCGCACCGAACGCGGTGCTCGGTCTCCTGATCGATCCCGCCAATGCCACCCGGGCGGCCCAGGTCGGGGTCGGCAACAGCGCCGACTTTGCGCTCGGCGCCACGTCTGGTGTCGCTGGCCATGAGCCCTTGCGCGCACGCTTGAAGGTGCTGCGACTGGGCGATGGACAATTTACCTGTACCGGGCCGATGTTCAAAGGCTTTCGAATGAGTCTCGGTCCAATGGCCCTGCTCGAGCATGACGGCGTCAAGGTGGTGCTGGCATCGCGCAAGTGCCAGGCGGCCGACCAGCAGATGTTTCGCCATGTCGGCATTGAGCCTGTACAGCAGCGCTTGATAGCACTCAAAAGTTCAGTTCATTTTCGGGCCGATTTTGAACCGATTGCCAAAGAGGTGCTGGTGGTTCGCTCGCCAGGACCTGCGCTTGCCGACCCGGTTGATTTTGCCTGGACCCGATTACGACCCGGTATTCGAATGCGCCCCTTAGGGCCGATTTTTGAAGCGCGCCCATGACTTATGAATTGCTGATCGACTGCGGCAACACGTTTTTGAAGTGGGGGCGTTATCACCCGCATACGACGTCCAGCAGGCGAGCCAGTGAACAATGTATCGAGTTCAATCGGGTACTGCTGGACGAAATCCGTTCCTTGACCAGCCTGTGGCGGCGCTACGAGCCGCCGGCCAAAATCGTGATTTCAAGTGTCGCCGGCACGCGGGTTCGAAACCCGATCTTGCGCGCCCTGGAAGCCTGGCCGGCAGCGCCGGCACCGAATTTCATCGTCTCACAAGCCGAACAATGTGGTGTGCGCAACAGCTACCTGAACCCCGGCCAATTAGGCAGCGACCGCTGGGCATCGTTAATCGGGGCACGCGCCTTGATTCCGGATAAACCGGTCCTGATTGCGGTCTGCGGAACCGCCACTACGATTGATTGCCTGTCGAGCAGCGGCGAGTTTCTCGGCGGCTCAATCTTGCCGGGCCTCGGCCTGATGCAGCGCGTGCTGCATGAACAAACCGCCGCACTGCCCGATGCGCAAGGCGAGTATGTCGAAAATCCGCGCCAGACCGTTGATGCGATTACGACTGGCTGTACCCACGCGCAGGTCGGTGCCATCGAGAGGCTATTTACGGTTCATGGTCAATCGCAGCCGCAACTGCAGTGCCTGATCTCAGGCGGCGCGGCCAGCAATTTGATACCGCGCCTGACCATACCGTTTGTTTATCATGAGAATTTGGTGCTCGAAGGCCTGTACCGAATCGCCCGCGAGCACTGATTCAAGCTTGTGGCTGCCTCAGAACTCTGGCCATCTCAAGTCGCTGGCAGCGCCGCGCGCGCGGCGCGCTCACCGCGTTGCATGTCGATTCGCGCCAGCACAATCAAACCAGCCACAAAGAACAAGCCAGTCGACAGAATCGCCAGCCGATGGTTGTTATTGCTGAGCCAGGTCACCAGACCGTAGGTAATCGGTCCGATGACCGCCGACAGGCGGGTCGCAAAGGTCCAGAGTCCGAAGAACTCGCCCAGCCGATCGGCCGGCGCCAGCACGCCGACCATGGCGCGACCACAAGATTGGCTCGACCCCATACACAGACCAGCAATCGTCGCGGCTAGCCAGAAGGTCGGCGCGGTCTGACTGAAGCCGGCAATCAGCACCATCAGAATCCAGGCAAACAAGGTTATCGTCAGGGCCCGTCGGTGGCCGAGCCGGTCTTGCCAATAACCAAACGCAAAGGCGCCAATCGCCGAAGCAATATTAACGACGAAGATCAGCGCCATCGTGTCGGTGGTCTTGAACTTCATGACTTCCTCGGCATAGATTGCCGCCAACGCAATCACCACCGAAATGCCAGCCTGGTAAAAGACCGCGCAGACCATCAGCAAACGGAAGTCACGAAAGTTACGGGCCTCCGCCCAAGTCTGTCGCAGCCGTGTCATCGCCGCCCGCAATCCCTTGCCAAAGCTCTCTGGCGGCGAACCGGCAGGTGTACGAGTAGCTGTCGCTTTTGAGTGCTCCTTCAAGAACAGAGCGGTCGGTATCGCTGCCAGCGCGAAGATTGCCGCCGTGATCAACATGGTGACCGGAACAAACTGAAAAGCTTTCTGACCGGCCGCCTGTGCCGGCAGGACGTAGGCCAGCGAGCATGCCAGCGTCAGCATGCCTCCAAAATAGCCGAAGCTCCAACCCCAGCCAGAGACGCGGCCCAAAGCTTGCGGGCGGGCTAGCTCGGGTAGAAAAGCGCCATTCAGGGCATCACCGATCGAATAAAAATAGTTCGAAATAATCACCGCGATGACTGCGAACCAGATACCACCGGGTTGTGCCCAGGCCAGCGCGACCGTGCCGAGCACACAGCCCACGGTGCTGATCATCAGCAATTTTTTCTTAGCGGCATGGGCGTCGGCCCAGGCACCGATCGCCGGCGAGGTAAACATGACCAGCAAGGCTGACACCGATACCGCAGCGGTCCAGGCCAGGGTGGCCCAGCTCGCGCCGCCCGCCACCACACCGACAAAGTACGAATTGAATACGGCCGTCAAAACCACCGTGGTGTAGCCAGAATTGGCGAAGTCGTACATTGACCAGCCAAACACTTCGCGCGGCCGCACGCCATCGTTCAACAAATTCCGATCAAACAGGGCCATGATCTAGGTTCCTAATCCTCAGCTACGCTACCCGACATTATCGGCTGCGCGGATTTCTCTTCAACGAACCGCCCGGCTTAGCCGAAACCACAGCAAGCCCAGCAGTTCATGCAAGGCTCGACCGCTGATGCCAATACCTTGCGCCGACGGCAACCAGGCCGTGCTCAAATCAGCGCCGTGTTCGCCGCTGAACGCCATCGGCGCAGCAATCACCTTCAAGCCGGCATTTTCGTACATTGTCACTGAGCGCCACATGTGGGTCGCATCGGTCACCAACACAATTCTGCCGATCCCTGCAGCCTTCAGCATTCTCGCCGATTTGGTCGCATTCTCAGCGGTATCAATCGAATCGTCCTCCACCCATTTGACCGGATGGCGGAAGTCTTCGCGAATGATTCGTGCAATCGTTTGTGCCTCAGCGATCCGACCGACATAGACGCTCGCGCCCGACACCAGGATCGGCAG
>JANORY010001095.1:0-1089 GCA_031415535.1 Burkholderiales bacterium
CGGCGAGTGGTGCTGCCGCTCCTTAAGCCGGCGCTGGCGGCCGCGCTGGTCTATAGTTTTGTGCGATCGATGACGACCGTCTCGGCAGTCATTTTTCTGGTTACGGCTGAGTATGAATTGGCGACCACCTACATTATCGGGCGGGTCGGCAATGGTGACTATGGGGTAGCGCTGGCCTATTGCACGGTACTCATCGTGTTGATGTTCATTGTCACGCTGGCCATTCGAACCCTGGTTGGCGAGCGCAAGTTGGGTAAACGTAGAAGCTGAAGCCTGCGCTCGGGTGAACAGCCCCGCAAAGGAGAAACGGTGAGGAGAAACGATGAGGAGAAGCGATGAGGAGAAGCGATGAGCGAAAATCAGCAGGCAATCGGGGTTGAATTTCGCCTGGTCACGAAACGGTTTGGAGCAAAGTCGGCACCACTGGTCATTGGCGGCGTTGATTTGCAGATCAAGAAGGGCAGTTTGACGACGATACTCGGCCCCTCGGGCTGCGGCAAAACCACGCTGCTGCGGATGATCGCCGGATTGGAGACGCCCAGCTCGGGACGAATACTGATTGACGGCGATGATGTCACCGAACTGGGTCCAGCGCAGCGCAACGTCAGTATGGTGTTCCAGAGTTATGCGCTGTTTCCGCATATGAACGTATCTGAAAACGTTGCCTATGGTCTGACGGTTGCGGCCGTACCGGTGCCGCAACGCACAAAACGGGTACAAGCTGCGCTGGAAATGGTTGGACTGATCGGCTATGAACAGCGCTCACCCAGCGAGCTTTCAGGCGGTCAACAACAACGGGTCGCCGTGGCGCGCGCCCTGGTACTCGAACCCTCGGTCATGCTGTTTGACGAACCCTTATCCAACTTGGACGCCCGCTTGCGGCGTTCGATGCGCGATGAGATTCGACAATTACAGCAGCGTCTTGGACTGACCGTGGCGTATGTCACGCATGATCAAGGCGAAGCCTTGGCCGTCAGTGATCAGGTCATTGTGATGGACCAGGGACGGGTTGCCCAGGCCGGTAGCCCAACCGAGTTGTTCGAGCACCCCGCAAACAGCTTGGTCGCCCGTTTTATGGGCGAGGCCGCC
>JANORY010001096.1:0-2991 GCA_031415535.1 Burkholderiales bacterium
ATTTTGTGGCAGATCGAACAATGCCGTCTGTTAAAGCTGCCCTACTTGTATCTTGGTTACTGGATCGCTCAGAGCCCGAAAATGGCCTACAAAGCGCATTTCAGGCCGATCGAGCAGTTGCTCAACAATCATTGGCAAGCTTTGCTTGAAGGCGAACGCGGCGCTGAGCCGCCGGGCCAGTCGGTACCTGCGATGGTGATCGCCGCCGCTACTGCGCCTTGAACCTGTACGGCTTGGCACGTCCGGTGTTATTCGGGCTTGATCCCGAACAAGCGCACGAACTGACCCTGCATACCTTGGACACGGCTGCACGCAGCGGTGCCCTGCGCTTGCTGGCCGGCGCGCCGGTCAATGATCCGGTTCGCGTCATGGGCCTGCAATTTCGGAATCGGGTCGGTTTGGCGGCCGGTCTGGACAAGAACGGTGCTCATATTGACGCCTTCGAGCGCATGGGCTTCGGTTTCATCGAGGTCGGTACGGTCACGCCGCGGCCGCAGCCCGGCAATCCCAAGCCTCGAATGTTTCGACTGCCGCAGGCAAATGCGCTGATCAATCGACTCGGATTCAACAATCTGGGGCTTGAGCAATTTCTGGTGAACGTGAAACGGGCCCGTTTTCGAGGCGTACTGGGCTTGAACATTGGTAAGAACGCTGACACACCGATCGAACGAGCGCTCGACGACTATTTGATCGGGCTGACCGGTGTGTATCCGCATGCCAGTTATGTCACCGTTAATGTTTCGTCCCCGAACACTCGAAATCTGCGCGACCTGCAGCACGCCGGCGAATTGGTCAAAATGCTAAGTGCACTGAAAAAGCGTCAGACAGCGCTGGCCAAACAACATGCCCGTTATGTCCCGATGGCGCTTAAGATCGCGCCCGATCTCGATACCAGCCAACTGGAAGACATCGCCCGATTACTGGTGAGCTGTGGTTTTGATGCGGTCATTGCCACCAACACGACGGTCTCGCGTGCAGCGGTACAGGGCCTGCCGAACGCTGAAGAATCTGGCGGCTTGTCGGGCGCGCCGATATTGCAGGCCTCAAATGAAATCATCGCTGCGCTGCGCGCGCTGCTACCGGCCAAGTTCCCGATCATTGGTGTCGGCGGGATTATCAGCGCGGCCGATGCACGCTCAAAGATTAAGGCCGGTGCTGACCTGGTCCAACTCTACACCGGACTGATCTACGCCGGGCCCAGACTGGTCGGTGATTGCGCTCGCGCCTTGGCCCCGGCTTGAGGGTGCCGTGATCAAACCAGATAAGACTCCCAACAGTCCACGCAAACGCTGTCGGCGGTCGTGTCTGGACCCCACAATTCTCTGGCCTCGAACAACACTGTGTATAACCATTGAGGTGCCTCACCGGTGCCATGGGCATGGCTATCGGGAAACACGTGTACGCCATGTTGCGCAAAGATAACGCCCCGTTTGCCGCGAATGTAGCGCGGCAAACGGGTGTGGCCGGTCGGATTGATGGTCTTGGTCAGAACGCTTTGGCCGACTGCGAAACGGGCCGGCTGCTGCGCCGGTCGCTCGGTGGGCGAACCTTTGGCCAGCACCGTAGGAACATCGGCAAACTTAAGAATTGTGGCCAAGGACCTGGGCGGGTCCAGGGCACGGCCGGCCGCCAACTCGGCATTGCTCAGCAACTGCCGGGCGAGCATCAGCTTTTCAAGTCCCTTGATCCAAATTTCATAATAGCCGCTGCTCAGATACTCGGCTGGTGGCAGACTCTCGCGTGCCGAACGGGAGGCATCAATATTCCATTGGCCGGTCGCGCCCATTGCCAGGGTTAAGGCCAGTGCCCTAGGCTCCCAAGGCGCGTGAAAAAGGGGCTCGTCCGGCTCAGGGCTCACCGGTCCGAAATTCATCATGCCCCCCATATCATGCGGACCGTTCACGCCGTGCCCGCGTTCAGCGCGGCTGCTGGCGGCAAGGCCAAGCCGCAACCGATCATCGAGTCGCGTGTTACGAGATCGGCCAACGCGGCTTCATCGAGATGATCGGTACCGGGCGGGCGCAGTGGCAACACCAGATATCGCAGCTCGGCGGTGGAATCCCAAACGCGAATCTTGGTCGCAGCAGGCAACTCGACGCCGAAATCACTCAATACCGCGCGCGGATCAATCACCGCCTTGGAGCGGAACGCCGCCGACTTGTACCAGACCGGCGGCAAGCCGAGCACCGGCCAGGGATAACAGGAGCATAAGGTACAGACCACCATATTGTGCAGCGCCGTCGTGTTCTCAAGGGCAATCATGTGTTCGCCCTGTCGGCCGGCGAATCCAAAGCTCTGCGGCGAGCCAATCGCCGCACTAGCATCGTTTAGTAACCAGGCTCGGAACGCTGGATCAACCCAGGCGCGCGCGACGACCCGAGCGCCATTGCGTGGACCGATTTGCGACTCGTAGGTTTGTATTAACGCGTCGAGCGCGGCCGCCTCGACATAACCCTTCTCGACCAGGATGGTCTCAAGCACCCGTACGCGATCTTCCATGTCCGATCGTTTGGCATCGGGATCAAGGGTGTCGGGCAAAGAACTTGAACTCATCATTGGTTACCATGCATGTTTAAGTGGAAAGTCTAAGCGATTGAGAATAGCGCTTGCAACTATTAATACCCGTTATGCCCATAGCGCACTGGCATTACGCTATCTGAAGGCAAATCTGGGCGAGCTGGAAACACAAGCACAGATCTTCGAGTTTGTCGCCGGCGCGCGCGCAGAAACTATGGCCGAATTGCTGCTTGAGCAATCCCCAGCAATCGTCGCGCTGAGCGTCTACATCTGGAATGTCGAAGCACTCACGCAATTGGCCAGTTTGCTAAAAACGCTGGCACCCGAACTCATACTCATCATTGGCGGGCCGGAGGTCAGCCACGAATCCGAACAGCAAGTCATTTTCAGGCTCTGTGACTATCTCATTACCGGTGCCGCAGAGCACGCGTTCGCCAAACTATGCATAGAACTACTCAAGGGCAAGCGACCGAT
>JANORY010001097.1:0-2181 GCA_031415535.1 Burkholderiales bacterium
TGATCGCCGCCATGGTGACCGGAACGCTCACGTGATTTAGCAGGCTGACGATCTGTTCCGGCGATTGATCAATCGAGACCCGAAGAGCGGCTTGCGGTGGCTCAAGCGACTCGAACTGGCTGCGCAACAACGAGGCTGGCATGTACTCGTGCTGGCGCGCCGCCATGCGCGCGGCAATCAACTCGAACGAGCCGTCCAGGTGTACCCAGCGCAAGCCGGGCAGATGGTTAGCCAATCGATCCCGATAACGCTGCCTGAGCGCCGAGCAAGCCAACACCAGTGGCTCGCTGCGGGCGACCGATTCGCGCAGCAGGCGATTTAATTCATCCAGCCAAGGCCAACGATCCTGGTCATTCAAGGGTTGGCCGGCGCGCATTTTTTCGACATTGGCCAGCGGATGAAAATCGTCAGCATCCAGAAAGCGCCAGGCCAGGCGTGCGGCGAGTGCTGCGGCAATGGTTGACTTGCCGCAGCCAGACACACCCATCACGACCACCGCATGGGCTGCGCGGGCTGCAATAGGGTGGCTCACGAAGGCGCTTTCTCGGTGGCGTGCCCACCAAAGCCCTTGCGCATCAGCGATAACAGCTTGTTGCCGACATCGGCGCGGCCCTGCGAATCGAAACGACTCATCAACGCCATCGCAATTACCGGGGCCGGTGTACCTTGCCGGATCGCCTCGTCGACGGTCCAGCGGCCTTCGCCGGAATCGGCCACCAGCGGGCCGACCGACTCGAACGCGTTCGGGTCCTTGAGCGCTTGTGCGGTCAGATCGAGCAGCCACGAGCGCACCACACTACCGTGCCGCCACAGTTCGGCGATCGCCGCCAGATCAAGCTTGAGCGCCTGATTACCCTTGAGCAAGGCAAAGCCTTCGGCGAGCGCCTGCATCATGCCGTACTCGACGCCGTTGTGAATCATTTTGCTGAAGTGGCCGGCACCGACCGGGCCGCAATGTAACCAGCCACGCTCGCCGCTGACCGCCAGCGATCGGGCGATCGTTTGCAGTCGTTGCATGGCCTGCTCGCCGGCACCGAACATCAGGCAATAGCCGTTCTCCAAGCCCCAGATACCGCCTGATACGCCGCAATCGGCGAAGTCGAGGCCGCGCGCCTGCAGTGCCTCGCCCTGCGCTTGTGATTGCAGGTAGTTGGCATTGCCGCCGTCGACAATCAAATCGCCGGGCGCGAGCAACTGCTGCAACTCCGTCAGTGCCGCTTCGGTGACGGCGCCGGCCGGCAACATCAGCCAGATAATTCGCGGTGCTGGCAGTGCCTGAACCGCCTGCGCCAGCGTCGCATGCAAGCTCACCTGGGGATCGGCGGAAAATTGCTCGGCCTTGGCGTGCGGATCATAGGCCTCGATGCGATGTCCGGCGCGTGACAGGCGGCGCGCCATATTGCCGCCCATGCGGCCCATGCCGATCATCGCCAGCGCTTGCAAGTGTTTTGAGGCAGCAGACATAGAAAAGTCCTCGGACGGTTAGGCAATGGCTAAACAAAAACGGCTCATACGGGCTTCAACTGACGGCAGGGTAGGCATCAGCCAGCACTCGGGATGCTAGATCAATCAGTTTGGGTGCGCCGTTCGGATCGGTACAGTCAATGGTCCGTCTTTGCGGCATTGCCCGCAGCCAGGTCAGTTGGCGTTTGGCCAGTTGTCGGGTGGCGACGATGGCGCGCTCGTTCAGTTGCGGCAGGGCGATTTTACCTTCGAGCATCGCCCAAATCTGCCGGTAACCGACACAGCGCATGGCCGGTAAATCGGCGTGAATACGCGGCTCGGCGCGTAGTCGTTCAACTTCTGCGATCAAACCTTGCTTGAGCATGTCGGTGAAACGATCAGTAATCCGTTGGTGCAGCACACTGCGTATGGTCGGTTCGAGCGCCAGTACGCGCCAGTCGAAGGGCGACGATTGATGCCGGTTGCCGGCGCTCAACAACTCGGACATCGGTCGACCGGTCAATTGCTGGATCTCGAGCGCCCGGGAAATCCGTTGCGCATCCTGGTTGGCCAGACGCGCTGCGGTTACCGGATCGAGCAGGGCCAGGCGCGCATGCAGTGCCGGCCAGCCCAAGGCCTTGGCTTCAAGCTCAAGCTTATGGCGAAATTCAGGGTCAGCGGTGGGCAGATCATCAAGGCCTTGCATCAGTGCCTTCGCGTACAGCATGGTGCCGCCGA
>JANORY010001098.1:0-1161 GCA_031415535.1 Burkholderiales bacterium
GAACAACGGCGACTTTCTGAAAGACGCGCCCGCAGATTTACTCGCCGAAAAACAGTCGGAAAAACTCATCAAACACCTTTCGAAACGAGGGCTTCGCTACGATTTGACCGTGCCTTTTGCCCGTTTCGTGGTGATGAATCAGCACTCGCTGGTTTTCCCGTTCAAACGATTTCAGATTCAGCCGGTCTGGCGGGCAGACCGCCCGCAGCGAGGTCGTTACCGGGAGTTTTTTCAGTGCGACTGCGATGTAATCGGTTCAGAATCATTGCTTTACGAGGCTGAACTGGTGCAGATTTACGACGAGGCCTTTGCCAGATTGGGCCTGCCGGTCGTCATCAAAATCAACAATCGGAAGATTTTGCAGGGCATCGCCGAGGCGGCAGGCATCGCTGAAAAATTCACCGACATGACCGTCGCCATCGACAAATTGGACAAAATTGGCATCGCTGGCGTGCGGAAAGAATTGACCGAACGCGGCATTGCCGACGCTTCCATTTTGACCATTGAAAAAATTCTGTCGGCCAAATCGCCCGGTGAATTGTCCCCCATTTTTGAAAAAAGCGAGGTCGGCCAAAAGGGAATCACCGAACTCGAACGTGTTTTTTCGATGGTCAAAAAAGGGCCGCTCGCCAACGAACTGGTTTTCGATATCACGCTCGCCCGTGGCCTGACTTATTACACCGGCTGCATTTTCGAGGTCGCCGCGAAGGATTTCAATATGGGCAGCATCGGCGGCGGCGGCAGGTACGATGACCTGACTGGCGTTTTCGGTTTGAAAGGAATGAGCGGCGTGGGTATCAGTTTTGGGGCCGACCGCATTTATGATGTGCTGGAAGAAAAGGGGCTTTTTCCTGAAAATTTGACCAGCACGTTGAAAGCCCTTTTTGTCAGTTTTGATGAAAAAACATTCGATTTTGCCATCGATTGCCTGCAAAAACTGCGGGCGGCTGGCATTGCCTCCGAGCTTTATCCCGAACCGGTCAAGCTCAAAAAGCAGATGGATTATGCCAACCGGCGCGGCGTTCCTTTTGTAGTTGTGGTCGGCGAAAGTGAAATGGAAAGCGGCCTTTTGACCGTTAAAAACATGGCGACGGGCGAACAGGAAAAACGCAGCCTGACTGAATTGATTGAAAAATTGAGGTGAAATCAGGCCGCTTTTGG
>JANORY010001099.1:0-3191 GCA_031415535.1 Burkholderiales bacterium
GCATCTACGAAGCGCTGAAAGAAAACGCGCTGCTCAGCAAGTTTGCCGGCGGCCTGGGCAATGACTGGACCCGGGTGCGCGCGCTGGGCAGCTACATCAAAGGCACCAACGGCAAGAGCCAGGGTGTGGTGCCGTTTCTGAAGGTGGTCAACGACACGGCGGTGGCGGTCAACCAGGGCGGCAAGCGCAAGGGTGCGGTCTGCGCCTACCTTGAAACCTGGCATCTGGATATTGAAGAGTTTCTGGAGTTGCGCAAGAACACTGGCGATGATCGTCGTCGCACCCACGACATGAACACCGCCAACTGGATCCCCGATCTCTTCATGCGGCGGGTCATGGAGAACGGCGATTGGACCTTGTTCTCGCCGGCCGATTGTCCGGATCTGCATGAAAAATACGGCCGGGCGTTCGAGGCCGCTTATGTCGGTTACGAGCAGCGTGCCGCCCAGGGCAATCTGAAGCTCTTCAAGCGGCTGCCGGCCATGCAGTTGTGGCGCAAGATGTTATCCATGTTGTTCGAGACCGGTCACCCGTGGTTCACCTTCAAGGACCCGTGCAATATCCGCAGCCCGCAGCAGCACATCGGCGTGGTGCACAGCTCGAACCTGTGTACCGAGATCACCCTGAACACCGGCGAGAATGAGATCGCTGTCTGCAACCTGGGTTCGGTTAATCTGGCAGCCCACATGATCGAGCGCGACGGCGTCATGATGCTCGACCAGGAAAAGCTGCGCGCAACCATCCGCACGGCCATGCGCATGCTCGATAACGTCATCGACATCAACTACTACGCGGTCAGCAAGGCGCGCAACTCAAATCTGAAGCATCGGCCGGTCGGGCTGGGCATCATGGGCTTCCAGGACTGTCTGCACCTGCTGCGCTTCGCTTATGGCAGCCAGGCGGCGGTTGAGTTCGCCGATCGCTCCATGGAGGCGGTCTGCTACTACGCATACTGGGCCTCGACCGAACTGGCCGAAGAGCGCGGCCGTTACGCCAGCTTCAAGGGCTCGCTGTGGGATCGTGGCATCTTGCCGCAGGACAGCTTAAAGCTGCTCGCCGAAGAGCGCGGCAGCCAGTATCTGGAGTGTGATACCTCGCAGACCATGGACTGGGCGGCCCTGCGAGATCGTATTCAGCGCTTTGGCATGCGCAACTCGAACTGCGTAGCGATCGCGCCGACCGCAACCATCTCGAACATCATCGGGGTTGATGCCTGCATCGAGCCGACCTTTCAAAACCTCTACGTCAAGTCGAATCTGTCCGGCGAGTTCACGGTGGTTAACGAGTACCTGGTGCGTGATCTGAAACGTTTGGGCTTGTGGGACGAGGTCATGGTGGCTGATCTGAAGTTCTTCGATGGCTCGCTGGCACGCATCGATCGTATTCCGTCCGATCTGCGCGCGATCTACGCGACCGCCTTCGAGATCGATCCGAGCTGGTTGGTCGAGGCCGCGTCGCGTCGCCAGAAATGGATCGATCAGGCGCAGTCGCTGAACATCTACATGGGCGGTGCCTCCGGCAAGAAATTGCATGAGACCTACACCTTGGCCTGGCTGCGCGGACTAAAGACGACCTACTACTTGCGCACGCTGGCTGCGACCAGTAGTGAGAAGGCAACGTCAAATCGACTCGGTCAATTAAATTCGGTCGGCGCTGACGGCATCAAGAGCTCGGACGGTTTTTCATATCAAGCGGCAAGCAGCAACACGGCAAGCGGTTCGGTCCGCGACGAAGCGGCACCGAAATTTTGCGCGATTGATGATCCTGAATGTGAGGCTTGCCAATAAATTGTGAAGCGAATTGTTCAAGCGCCTCACTAAATCAGTACTGATATTTTGATTTTTAAAAAAATTTTTCAAAATATTTTTTGCGAAAATGTGCAGGTGATTTTCAGTGCAAAATTTTTTGTGTAAACACCTGCATTTATTCGCGCACAAGAGTGAAAACATTTGTTCGCTGTTGATGATTTCATGCCGATTTGACACGATTGCAAATGTTCGTTCTCAGTAAAGACTGTTGTTCCAATGCCGCAAATGAACCTGCGTTTGTCAAGTCGGTATTTCGAATTTGTTGCAGTCTATCCACAGAGGTCGTAAGATTCGGGCTGTGCATAAATCCCGTTTCTTGCGACAACACAATTAGTTAAACGATCTTATTGAAGCGAGACCTGAGAAATGTTGTCCTGGGATGAAATAGTACCGGCGTTGCCGGCGAGAACAGAAGGAGCGCCGGCGCAGTCGGACTGGTCGATGAGCAAGCAGTTGCAGCAGGGTCTCGAGCCTGCGTTACCCAAACAAGTCATGTCGCTAAAGTCCGGAGCCCCGTTGGCACCGGCGGCAGTGCGTGCAGCCATCAGCGCGGTCAGCGATCGGCGTGTACGGGTAGAAGACAAGCGGATCATCAATGGCTCGGCGGACGTCAATCAACTCGTACCGTTTAAATACAAATGGGCGTGGGACAAGTACCTGGCGGCTTGCGCGAATCACTGGATGCCGCAAGAAGTCAACATGAGCCGTGACATTGCCTTGTGGAAAAATCCGAATGGCCTGACCGACGACGAGCGTCGTCTGGTGAGCCGCAACTTGGGCTTCTTCGTCACCGCCGATTCCCTGGCTGCCAACAATATTGTGTTGGGTACCTATCGGCACATCAGTGCGCCGGAGTGCCGCCAATTTTTGTTGCGCCAAGCGTTTGAAGAAGCGATTCACACGCACGCCTATCAGTACATCGTTGAATCGCTGGGTCTAGATGAAGGCGAGATCTTTAACGCTTATCACGAGATTCCGTCGATCCGCGATAAGGACGAATTTCTAATTCCGTTCATTGAGACCCTGACCGATCCGCATTTTGTGACCGGCACGCCTGAGAATGATCAGAAGTTGTTGCGCTCGCTGATTGTTTTTGCTTGTCTCATGGAAGGTTTGTTCTTCTATGTCGGGTTTGCGCAGATTCTCGCACTGGGCCGTCAGAACAAGATGACCGGCGCGGCTGAGCAGTATCAATACATCTTGCGTGATGAGTCGATGCATTGCAACTTCGGCATCGATCTGATCAATACGATCAAGCTTGAGAATCCACACCTGTGGACGCCGCAGTTTCGCGAAGAGATTCGCGGGCTGTTCATGCAAGCGGTCGAGCTTGAGTATCGCTACGCCGAAGACACCATGCCGCGTGGCGTGCTCGGTCTGAAC
>JANORY010001100.1:0-5111 GCA_031415535.1 Burkholderiales bacterium
AACGCCGGCCATACGCTGGTTATTGCGGGTAAGAAGCAGGTCCTGCGCCTCATCCCGTCCGGGGTTTTGCGGCCTGGCATAACCTGCTACATCGGCAACGGGGTGGTGGTATCGCCACCCGCCTTGTTATCGGAAATTGCCGAACTCGAAGCCGCCGGTGTTTCGGTGCGCGACCGCTTGCGCATCAGCCAGTCGTGTACCTTGATACTGCCCTACCATGTTGCGCTCGATGTGTCGCGTGAGGAGCGCCGTGGTCTGGCGAAAATCGGTACAACCGGGCGCGGCGTCGGTCCGGCGTATGAAGACAAAGTGGGCCGTCGTGGTCTGCGTATTCATGACCTTTATTTTCCCGAGCAGTTTCGGGCTCGCCTGGCAGAGGTCATGGATTTTCATAATTTCACCTTGACTCACTACCTGAATGCCAAGGCGCTCGATGTCAATGCCGTTGCGGATGAAGCGTTGGCACTGGGCGAGCGCATCAAGCCGATGGTTACCGATGTACCCAGCGCACTTGAGCAAGCGATGCAACGCGGCGAGAATTTGTTATTTGAAGGCGCACAAGGTGCCTTGCTCGACGTTGATCACGGCACCTACCCCTATGTCACCAGCAGCAACTGCGTGGCCGGTGCCGCCGCCGCCGGTGCCGGGGTTGGACCACAATCGTTGCACTATGTGCTCGGCATTGTGAAGGCCTACACCACCCGAGTCGGGTCTGGCCCATTTCCAACAGAATTGTTTGACGATATTGGTAAGCACATTGGCACGCGCGGCAATGAATTCGGTTCGGTCACCGGCCGGCCGCGTCGTTGCGGTTGGTTCGACGCACCGGCCCTGAAGCGCACGATTCAGTTAAACGGTGTCGGCGGTCTGTGTGTGACAAAACTTGATGTGCTCGATGGTATGAAATCGGTCAAACTCTGCGTTGGCTACAAGGTCGACGGCAAGCCGACAGACATCCTGCCTTTTGGTGCCGACGCAGTGGCAACCTGTGTGCCGATTTACGATGAAATGGCTGGTTGGGCAGAACCGACCCAAGGGGTCAAGCACTGGGACGATCTACCGAAAAACGCCAGGCTTTATCTGGGACGACTCTCGGAGGTCGCGGGTGCGCCGATCGATATTATTTCTACTGGGCCGGATCGTCTTGAAACTATTTTGATGCGTCACCCGTTTGCGAGCAAGTGAGTGTTGTTAATCGTAGATGAGTAGTTTCGGGAGCGTTATGCCATGAAGGATCTCTATGTTTCCTGGGATGAATACAACCGCTTGATTGAAAAGCTGGCGGTGCGAATTTATGACTCAGGTTGGAACTTCGATGCGATCGTCTGTTTGGCGCGCGGCGGTCTGCGGGTAGGCGACGTGTTGTCGCGCCTGTTCGATCGGCCATTGGGGGTGTTATTCACGAGTTCTTATCGTGAGAGCGCGGGCACTTTGCAAAGCAAATTGTTGATCGCTGAACACGTTAGCAGTGCGCAGGCATTGCCGGCTGGGCGTTGGTTATTGGCCGACGATCTGGTGGATTCAGGGGCGACCTTGGTGGAGGTGATTCCGGCTTTGAAGAAGCGTTATCCGGAGGTGGGTGAGATTCGGTCGGCGGTGATTTGGAGGAAGGGTGCTTCGGTGGCCGAGCCTGATTACTATATTGAGAATTTACCGACTAATCCGTGGATACATCAGCCGTTTGAGGAGTATGACCATATGAGGCCGAGCGATTTGAAGGTTCGCTGGGGGAGTGGGTCTTCTCGGTGATTTTTTTCGGCTCGGCTTTGCCTTTGCCTGGGCGCTCGGCTTCGCCGTCGCTTTTTTTAGGTTTCGATTGTTGGGACGGGTTTTTGCTGAGGATTCGGCCACGTTCCGCGGCCCCGGTCGGGCTGGTAAGCCCGACCCTTCAAATCCTCACGCAAAGCGCGCAGGCGCTTTGCTTTCTGGGCCCCAAAATAATTTTGCTCGCGAAGCGAGCAAAATTATGGTGCCCAGAAGAGGATTTGAACCTCCACGGTGTTGCCACCGCTAGGACCTGAACCTAGTGCGTCTACCAATTTCGCCATCTGGGCAGGCAGCGAAGTTTAATGATTGGGTTGGATTTGTCAAACAAGAATTTTAGTCATAACTATAGTAAGGATATTTTGATCGGATATGGAACATGACGCGGGCGTGGATTGCACCGTCGCGCGAGGAAATACTCGAGAGTTTGCGGGCTGCGCAGGCACCGGTTACGCCGGCGGATCTGGCGTTGCGCCTGGGTGTTTCGGCGCTTAATTTTGAGGGATTAAATCGGCGTTTGATTGCGATGGAGCGCGACGGCCAGTTGTTGCCGAATCGCAAGGGTGTGTTGATGCTGGCGGCCAAGCTCGATCTGACCGCAGGTCGTATTCAAGGTCATCGTGACGGCTTCGGATTTCTGATCGCTGACAAGGGCGGGCCCGACATGTTTTTGTCGAACCGTGAAATGCAGAAGGCCATGCATGGCGATCGGGTGCTGACCAAGCAGACCGGCTATGACTCACGTGGTCGCCCTGAGGGCATCATCATCGAAGTCACCGAACGGGTGCACCGTCGGCTGGTCGGGCGCTTACTCAGTGAGCGCGGCGTAACCGTGGTGGCGCCGGAAGACCAGCGGATCAAACACGACATTCTGATTCCGCCGGGTGAGACCGGGCGCGCGCAGCCGGGCCAGGTGGTGACGGTGGAAATTACCGATCCACCGTCCGGTCATGCAGCACCGATGGGTCGGATTGTCGAGGTGCTGGGCGATATCGACGATCCAGGCATGGAAATCGAAATTGCAGTGCGCAAATTTGATGTTCCATCGCAGTTTGGCGAAGCAGCGAAGTTGTTGGCCGAAAAATTACCGGACAAGGTTCGCGCTGCTGATATCAAGGGTCGAGTCGATTTGCGCGACGTGCCACTGCTCACCATCGACGGCGCGGACGCGCGCGACTTTGACGATGCGGTTTACTGCGAGCCGCTCGCCGAGGTCGGCAAAAAAGCCGGTGGCTTCCGATTGTTGGTGGCGATTGCCGACGTCGCACATTATGTGAAAACCGGCGATGCCCTTGATAAAGAAGCGAGCGAGCGCTCGACCTCGGTTTATTTCCCGCGTCGGGTTATTCCGATGTTGCCCGAGCGCCTGTCGAACGGCTTATGTTCGATCAACCCGGCCGTTGACCGGCTGGTGCTGGTGTGTGACATGGTCATTACTGCTACCGGCCAGGTCAAGGCCTACCAGTTCTTCGAAGCGGTCATGAACTCGGCGGCCCGCCTGACCTACGATGAGGTCTGGGGCATTTTGTCCGGCCGTGATATGCAGGCGGTTAAAAAACGCGCCGCCTTGATTGCGCAACTGCAAAATCTGTACGATTTGTATCACGTGTTTTTCAAGGCCCGCAAGCAGCGCGGTGCGATTGATTTTGACACCACCGAGACACAAATTGTTTGCGATGCTGCAGGCCGTATCGAGCGGATTGTGCCGCGTACCCGAAATGATGCGCATCGGCTGATCGAGGAATGTATGTTGGCGGCCAATGTCTGCGCCGCCGACTTCATGAAGCGCTCGAAACATGCCGGGCTTTATCGAATTCATGAAGGACCTACGCCTGAAAAATTAAAGGCGCTGCGCGAGTTTCTGCGCACCGTCGGATTATCGCTCGGTGGCTCGGAACATCCGACCCCCGCCGACTATGCTGAGCTCTCGGTGACGGTACGGCAACGACCAGATGCGCCGCTGCTGCAAAGCATGATGTTGCGCTCGATGCAGCAAGCCATTTACTCGCCGGATAACGTCGGCCATTTCGGATTGGCGTTTGAGGCCTACGCCCACTTTACCTCGCCAATCCGTCGTTATCCGGACCTGTTAACCCACCGGGTCATCAAGAGTCTGTTGCAGGGCAAGCGGTATCAGCCCGCTGACTTGGGTGTTGAGGGGGAACTGCGTGCCCAGTCACGGGCGGCGGCCTTGCGTGGGCGCGGCAAACCGCTGGCGACCTCAAAGGTGAACACCGATACCGATCACGCTCGGCCGCAATTAGTACAAGCGGCTGCGGACCATGAGCGCTGGCAACAGGTCGGGCTGCTGTGTTCCGGTAATGAGCGCCGTGCCGACGACGCAACCCGCGATGTCGAGGCCTGGCTCAAATGCCAGTACATGCGCGAACGGGTCGGCGAACAGTTTGCCGGACGTATCTCTGGGGTCGCCGGCTTCGGTGTGTTCGTGACACTCAATGATCTCTATGTCGATGGCCTGGTTCACGTTTCCGAATTGGGTAGCGAATACTTTCAATACAACGAGGCGGCGCTGGAGTTGCGCGGCGAGCGCACGGGCATCCGCTATCGTTTGACCGACGAGTTGCATATTCAAGTGGCGCGCGTCGATCTGGAAGCGCGTCGCATTGAATTCCGACTGGTACCGAAGAACAGCTTGCGCACGGAATTGACCCCGGCGGCTATCGGTGCCCCGGGCCGAACCCGAATCGGGCCCGCGCCTCGACCGCTGAGCCGAGCCGCTAAACAATCGGGAACCCACGCGGGCAGCGGCACAGGCAAACCGATTTTGGCTAATGTTGATCAAGCCCGCATTGCCCGTAAGTTGGGCAATGGCTCTGGCAAAAAGCGTTCGTCGGCTGCGACCAAACCGGCTCGTGGTGCCAAGACATCGCGTCGGCAAAAGCGTTAGGGCATGTCATGTTGATCTACGGTTTTCACTCGGTCAGTTCGCGCTTGAAGCGTTCTGCCGATTCCTTCGAGTCCTTGTACATTGATCTGCGACGCGATGATGTTCGGGTACGTGAGTTGCTTCGGGTGGCGCAAGAGCAGGGCGTAAAGCCGAACCTGGTCGATGCGGCTCGGCTCGACAAAATTTGTCCGAATCGCCGCCATCAGGGTGTGGTGGCGATTGTCCGCGATCAAGCGCTCAGTACCGATCTCGATCAATTGCTCGATGCCCTCGACGAGCCACCGTTTCTGCTGTTGCTCGACGGTGTGACCGATCCCAGAAATCTCGGTGCCTGCCTGCGGGTTGCCGATGGTGCCGGTGTGCATGCCGTGATTGCGCCCAAGGACCATGCCTGCACCTTGACCGAAACCGCGGTGCAAACGGCCAGTGGTGCCGCCGA
>JANORY010001101.1:0-5409 GCA_031415535.1 Burkholderiales bacterium
GAGGTGTGCGGCGCGGTATACGCAGCCACCGAGTTGATCAACCCGTACTCGACTCTGTCGGGCGCGCCGCCGGTATTGAAGTCCTCCGAACATTTGTTCTTTGCACTGTCAGACCCCCGCTGTGTAGCGTTTTTGCGGCAGTGGACGCTGCGCGGTCATTTGCAGTCGGAGGTATCAAACAAGGCCAAGGAATGGTTGGAAGGTGACAGCGGGCTGGGCGACTGGGATATCTCGCGCGATGCGCCGTACTTCGGCATTCCGATTCCGGACACCGTTGACAAGTACTTCTACGTCTGGCTCGACGCACCGATCGGTTATCTGGCGAGCCTGAAAAATCACTTCGACAAAGGTGCCGCAAAACGGCAGACCGAGCAGAGTTTCGAGCAGTTTGTCGCCGACCCAATGGTCGAACAGGTGCACTTCATCGGCAAGGACATCATTTACTTTCACACGCTGTTTTGGCCGGCGATGCTGCAGTTTTCCCAGCGCAAGGTACCCGACCAGGTTTACGTTCATGGCTTTGTGACCGTCAACGGCGAGAAAATGAGCAAGTCACGCGGCACCGGTATCTCGCCAGATCGCTACCTCGAAGTGGGCATGAATGCCCAGTGGTTGCGCTACTACCTGGCCGCCAAGTTGAACGCACGGGTTGAAGATATCGACTTCAACCCGGACGACTTCGTGACCCGCGTTAACAGCGATTTAATCGGCAAGTACGTCAATATCGCCAGTCGCGCGTCGCGATTTTTAGGAGCCGAGCCGTTCAACGGACGATTGGGTGACACGTCGGCTTGGCCGTTCACGCGCAGCGCGCAGGACCTGTCGATCAGCATCGGCACACTCTATGAAACCCGCGAGTTTGGCAAAGCCGTTCGCGAAATCATGGCGTTCGCCGACGAAGTCAATCAGTGGTTCGACGCCCAAGCACCCTGGAAAAAATTGAAGGACGGCGCCGCTGCCGAGGCTCATCAGGTCTGCACCGTCGCCCTGTGTGCCTTCAAGGTACTCAGTGGCTTCCTAAAACCAATCCTACCGCACTTGGTTGGCGAGGCCGAGCAATTTCTGAGGATCGACCAGATCACCTGGCAAACAAGCCATGAGCTGCCACCTTCCGGGCACGTGATTGCGCCTTATCAGCACCTGATGGCGCGGGTTGATCCGAAGCAGTTCGAGCTGCTGCTCGATGGGGCAGTCGAACCAGAATTGGTCGAGAACGCAGTGCCGAAGCTCAACACAACCATTTCGATTGATGACTTCGCCAAGATGGATTTGCGGATCGGGCGAATCGTCAACGCGCAAGCGGTCGAAGGCTCGGTAAAGTTGTTACGACTGAGCGTCGATTGCGGCGAGGGGCGAACACTGAACATCTTCTCCGGCATCAAATCCGCCTATCAACCGGAACAATTGATCGGCAAACTCACCGTGGTCGTGGTCAATCTCGCGCCGCGCAAAATGAAGTTCGGAATTTCCGAAGGCATGGTGTTGGCGGCTGCTGGCAAAGACAGCAAGGACGGACTCTTTCTGCTCGACCCTCATCCGGGTGCCGCACCCGGAATGAAGGTCAGTTGAAGGAATCAGCCAGTTGCCTGGGTGCGCGGATCCATCGACTTGCTGGTGGTCTTGGCTTTGCCGTCGAGATCAAAATGCACGTTGAACATCTCGGATTTGTTTTGTTCACCCATATGCCGCCAGCTCCAGACTTCTTCGCTCTTTAATTTAAAGGTGACAACCTCGGTCGGCTTACCCAACAGCCGTCGGACGTCGTCGCGGGTCATACCGGGTTTGATTTTCTGGAATTCATCATTGACCAGAATATTTTTCATGCCTCGATATTTACCGTCAGCGCCGATCGACACCATATAGGTTTGATGTCCTTCAGGGCTGCGCGCAAATTCAAGGGTTTGTGAGCCGTCTTTTTCCTCCCAGATCATTTCCGGCTTACCCATCAATTTACGCACGTCCTCGACGGTCGATTCACCCGCTTTGAGCTTCTTCTCGGCAATAAAGTCGCAGGCTGCCAAGCCTAATGTCAGGGTTAGCGCTAAAAACATCAGTCGTAAATTACGCATCTTGCAAGCCTCCGGGCCAATAAAAAAACTAATCTAAAATAGCGGGATCGTGTGGTAAAGCTAACCAAGCTAAGCAATACAGGGGCATCAGCATGTATGAATCAGACATTACGCGTTTCTTGCGCGAGCTTAAACAGAAGAACCCGGCCATTCAAGACGAGCAGCGCAAAGGTCGCGCTTTGTGGTGGGATAAGTCACAAGATATCGACACTACCGAGCGCAATCAGGCTTCGAACGTTGCGCAGCAACCCTATGTCTATCAGACCAAGCGCTGAATCGGTGAGTCAATAAAGCAATGTTGTTCATCACCCCAGCGAAAACGCCATGAACACGCCCGTGGTTGACACAGCCGCCCCACCACAGCCGACAACGGTCATGCTTGACCCGGTGGTTACCGAACAGTTGGAACTCAAGTTTGTTGCCAAGTTGTACGGCGAACCGGTACTGAAGTTACCCACCGATCTCTACATACCGCCTGATGCACTGGAAATTTTCCTCGAGTCCTTCGAAGGCCCGCTCGATCTTTTGCTGTATCTGATTCGGAAACAAAACTTCAACATCCTTGACATTCCGATGGCCGAGGTTACCCGCCAATACTTGAAATACATTGATGAGATCCGGGTACACAACCTCGAGCTGGCGGGCGATTATTTATTGATGGCCGCACTGCTGATTGAGATCAAGGCGCGGATGCTGTTGCCGATCCGAAAAGTCGATACCGGCGAGGAGGTCGATGACCCGCGAGCCGAATTAGCCAGGCGACTGTTGGAGTATGAACGTATCAAAGTCGGTGCCTTGCAAATTGATCAAACGCCGCAAATCGGCCGCGACTTCTTCATGAGTAATGTGCTGATCGACCAGCCCATTCGTGCCCGCTTGCCCGAAGTCAATAGCGACGATCTGCGGCAAGTCTGGCGCGACATCTTGCGTCGCGCCAAGCTGGTTCAACACCATCGGATCACCCGCGAGGGACTGTCGGTCCGGGAACATATGACGATCGTTCTGAAAGCCTTGAAGAACCGTCAATTCGCCGAGTTTCATGAACTGTTTGACGTCAACAGCGGGACACCCGTAGTGGTGATCACGTTTGTGGCACTGCTTGAGTTGGCGCGCGAAACGCTGGTCGAGATCACTCAGGCGGAGCCGTATGCGCCGATTTACGTGCGGCTTGCTTATTTGCCGAGCTAGCGCCAACCAGAGAGACCCTCGCACTGGTCTAGGCACGGGTCTATTTTGAGCCTTGGCCACAGTGGTGATCTTATGAAGCATTCCGAGGTTTTGTCTTGACCGTACGAATAACGCATAACGCGTCGCTCAAGCCTTTTAACAGCTTCGCCGTCGCGGCGAATGCCGCCAAGCTGGTCGAGCTTTTGGACGAAACTTCGCTCGAGCAGGCCTTGCAGGCCTGTGGTCCGCAAGGTCCTGAACTAATCCTCGGCGGTGGCAGTAATCTGCTCTTGACCCGCTCGCTGGACGGTGCCGTGTTGCGGATCGTCACCCAGGGTTATCGCGTCATTGAACGCCGGGGCTCAGAGCTCATCGTTGAAGCCAGCGCCGGGGTAGCCTGGCATGAGTTTGTGTTGTGGACCTTGGCGCAAGGATGGGCCGGGCTCGAGAACCTTGCACTGATTCCGGGATCGGTCGGTGCCAGTCCCATTCAAAACATTGGCGCTTACGGTGTCGAATTACAGCAGCAATTCGCAGGTCTTAGCGCGGTACATTTGCGCTCGGGCGAGCATCGCGAGTTTACTGCCATCGACTGCGATTTCGGCTACCGTGCGAGTAACTTCAAGAAGCCGCACTACCAGGATTGGCTGATCCTGCGGGTGCGCTTCTCGGTATCGGCGAACAACTGTTTGCGGCTTACTTATGGCGAGATTCAAAGCGAGCTTGCGAAGCACTCCAGCGCCGAGCCGAGCGCCCGCGACGTTGCCGAGGCGGTGATCCGGATTCGGACCCGCAAGCTGCCTTCCCCCGCAGTCATCGGTAATGCGGGCAGTTTTTTCAAGAATCCGATTCTGGACCGTGACGCAGCCCTGCAACTGCTCAGCCGATATCCGGACATGCCGCAATTTCCGGTCGTGGCGACCGAGGACACCCAGCCCTCAGTCAAGATTTCGGCGGCCTGGTTAATCGAACGTTGTGGCTGGAAAGGCGTGCGCCAGGGCGACGCCGGCGTCTACGCGCAACACGCGCTGGTGCTGGTCAATCACGGCAGCGCCAGCGGCGCGCAACTATTGCAACTAGCCCGCAACATCCAGGATTCAGTCGCGCAACGATTTGGCATCTTGATCGAACCGGAGCCTCGAATCATTTAGAGTTGCGCAGCACACTATAATGCGCGACTTCACGACGGAGCCTGCAATGAACGACCAACAAGAAAGTGAATCTTACCGCCTGGTCGCCTGGGTACTCGCGCGTCGCGTTGAAGTGACGGCTGTCAAATAAAACTGGTCATTGACACCAACGTCTGGTTGGATTGGCTGGTATTTGCAGACCCCACGACCGACCTTCTGGATGGGCTCGCCGATCGTGCGGCCATTCAATGTCTGAGTAGTCCGGCAATGCGAAGCGAGTTCGTTAATGTCATCGGCCGCAGTTGCATGAGCATTGCAGTGCAGCGGGTCGCAGCCGATCGGCAACAGGCCATCACGCTGATCAGCGCAAAGTTCGATCGACTGGTATTGCTTGAAGCAGAGCCATCGCCCGCCGCAAGCTCTAATCGATTGCTCTGTAGTGACCCTGACGATCAGGTTTTCCTCGATCTGGCGGTCACGCGCGGTGCCACCTTCCTGTTAAGCCGCGATCGGGCATTACTCAAGTTAGCGCGTCGTGCTAATTTTTTGTTCAATCTTAGTATCCTGACGCCGGGCCAATTTACCGAAGTCATTGGCAGCCGAACCGCTGGCGTCTGAACGCCGTTTATCGATCAGCGGGACGCAGAGCCGGCCTGTCCGCTATGGCCGCCAGGGCCGCTGAATTCTCGGGTCATGGCGTAGCCGCAGCCAGATTTGCGAGGCCGTCGTGCTTGTGCGGCGTCCTGGAGAAGCGCCGCAACTGGTGCTCAACCCATTCGACATACTCATCCGCGGTTAACGGTTTACCGAAGTAATAGCCTTGCGCAAAGTCGCAACCCAGATCTCTGAGGGTTGCCATGGTTTCGGCATCTTCGACGCCCTCAGCGGTGATCTTGATGTCCAGGCTGTGCGCCAGCTCAACCGTCGACCTGACGATGACCCGGCTGCAGTTATCTTGATTGACGGCTTTCACAAATTCACGATCAATCTTGATACCCTGCACCGGCAGTTCACGCAGATAACCCAGCGATGAATAGCCGGTG
>JANORY010001102.1:0-1577 GCA_031415535.1 Burkholderiales bacterium
GCAACTGCGGGCACAAGCGCCGCATTCGCCGAAGTTCGCGAGTTCGGTAATACGACCTTTCCTCGTCTGTTCCTGAAACACAACTCGGTTCGACCCAACGCCCCCGCGCTACGCGAAAAGGACTTGGGCATCTGGCAAACCCAGACTTGGGCTGATCTGAAAGCCGAAGTAGAGGCGATTGCCGGCGGCTTGTTGGCGATGGGGTTCAAGCGCGGCGAGAACCTCGCGCTGATCGGCGAGAACCGCCCGCGACTTTATGTTGCGATGATCGCAGTTCAGGTGCTCGGCGGTGTGCCGGTGCCGATGTATCAGGACGCTCAAGCCTCGGAGATGCTCTACGTTTTTCAGAACGCCGAAATACGGTTTGCAATCGTCGAGGACCAGGAGCAGGTCGACAAGATGAATGAGCTGCGTGAGCAACATCCGACGCTCGCCCATATTGTGTTCGACGACCCCAGGGGCTTGCGCAATTACGATGCTGCAAGCCTCACTTCTTACGATAAGCTGCTCGATCAAGGTCGTCAACATGCGAGCAGCCATGCCGGGTTTTTTCAGGCCGAGATCGACAAAGGCTCGCCCGACGACGTTGCTGCAATGTTCTACACCTCGGGGACGACCGGCAATCCGAAGGGCGTGATTCACACCCATCGCAGCCTGATCTCGATGTCGACCGAAGTCTCGCGTATGGAGAAGTTGACTGCTGATGAAACGGTGCTGGCCTACCTGCCGATGGCCTGGATCGGTCAGAACATCTTTTCCTACGCGCAGTGGCTGATCATTGGCTTCACGGTGCATTGCCCGGAGTCACAGGCGACCATCAATGCCGACATGCGCGACATTGGCCCGACCTATTATTTCGCACCGCCCCGTGTGTTCGAGGCCTTGCTGACCCAGGTCACGATTCGCATGGAAGACGCGGCCGCGTTCAAGCGCAGTTTGTTCAAGTACTTCATGGACCATGCCACTCGGGTCGGTGGCCGAATTCTTGATGGCGATTCAACGATCGGCTTCATGGATCGACTTAAGTACCAGATTGGCAACATCGTCGTCTATGGCCCCTTGCGCAACGCGCTAGGCATGAGCAAGATCAAGCTCGTCTACACCGCCGGTGAAGCGATCGGCCCGGATCTGTTCGTGTTTTACCGCGCGCTGGGCATCAACATGAAGCAACTCTACGGCTCGACCGAAACGGCAGTTTGGGTTTGTGTTCAGCCCGATGGCCAGGTCAGTTCCGAATCGGTCGGCCCACCGGTCAGAGGCGTCGAATTAAAGATCGCCGACAGCGGCGAAGTCATGGTCCGCAGCCCCGGCTTGTTGCGCGAGTATTACAAGAATCCGCAGGCGACCGCCGAGGTCAAGGACGCTGACGGCTGGTATCACACCGGCGACGCGGGCTATCTCGACCAGCAAGGCCACCTGCGCATCATTGATCGCGCCAAGGATGTCGGCAAGCTCGCCAATGGTGCCTTGTTCGCGCCCAAGTTTGTCGAGAACAAGCTCAAGTTCTTCCCGTTCATCAAGGAAGCGGTGGTGTTCGGCGCGGGCAAGGACGAGGTCATGGCCTTCGTCAACATGGA
>JANORY010001103.1:0-3479 GCA_031415535.1 Burkholderiales bacterium
GCACCAAACCGAGCGCCAATGTGGTTGTCACCGTCAGCAGTGACGACCTCAGTGAAGGCGTGCCGTTGACTAACACGCTGACCTTCACGCCAACTAACTGGTTATTATCCCAAAACCTGACGATAGCAGGTGTTGACGACAACATCGTCGATGGCCTGGTGCCGTACAAAGTACACGCCGATATCGCCAGCGCCGACCTGCAATACAACAGCTTGCCGATCGTTGAGACAGCGCTTACCAATCTTGACGATGACAACCAGAACTTTTTGGTGGTAAGTACCGCAGCCGATATTGATGACGGTGTTACGACATCAATTGCCACACTACTCGCCAATCGGGGTGCCGATGGCAAGATTTCGTTGCGCGAAGCGATCAAGGCTGCGAACAATACCAGCAACGGGGTCGGCGGTTTGGACACGATCCGCTTTGACGCGGCCCTCGGTTCGTTCTCGATCGTACTCGGTTCGGCGCTGCCGGATATTGCGACGCCCATGCATATCGACGGCATCACGTCCAGTGCCTATGCAACCCATCCGGTAGTGACACTGACGCGGGCTGGCGTTGTGGGCTTTGACGGCCTGAGCTTGGCGTTTGGTAGCGATGGCTCGATCGTTGAGGGCCTGGCGATCGGCGGCTTCAGTGGCGAAGGCCTGGTGCTTGCAAGCAGCAACAATCTGATTCAGTACAACCATATTGGCGTTAACAATACGGGCACAGCGGCGCAGGGCAACAGCGGCGATGGCCTGTTGATTACCGCATCGAGCGACAACCTGATCAAGTACAACGTCATTGGCAGCAACAGCGGCAATGGCGTCCGATTAAGCGGTGCAAGCACCACCGAAAACCGGATCATCAGTAACGCGATTGGCACCGACCCGTCTGGCGGCTTGTACTTCGGGAACGGTGCCGCCGGGGTTGTAATCGACTCCGGTGCGTTCAACAATTCGGTCGGTGGCCTCGCTGCATTCAGCGGTAACCAGATCGTCAATAATCTCGACCGCGCGATTCACATCTGGGGTTCGCCGGGTACCACTTCGGGTAATGCCTTGCTCGGTAACACCATCGATAAAAACGGCTATGGCATTCAATTGGGCAGTGCTTCAGTGGAGGCGCTGCTGCCGTTGGCCAACGACCCGGACGACCTCGATTCGGGTGCCAATGATCGGCAAAACAAACCGGTACTGTATGGGGCACTGGCACAGACTGCGTCGCAGATGCGCGTGACTGGCGAGTTGAACAGCCTGCCAGGGCAAATCTACACGGTGCAACTGTTTGCCGATGCGACCCCCAGCGCGAACGGTTTTGGCGAGGCCCAGGTGTTGCTGGATTCGTTTCAAGTGACTACCGATACCCTTGGATTTGTCGCCTTTGATCAATTGATCGCACATACATTGACCGGGTTCCAGGCGATCACCGCGACCGCAACCCGCTACGACTCGACCTTGTTCAGAAGCGCCGACACATCAGAGTTTGCGCAGAACGTACCCCTCAATGCAGCACCAGTCTGGTCGACACCGAGTACTGTCTTTCTCGCCGAGAATACCGTGCCAGTAGTAGCGCTTCTTGCCAACGACCCCGATGCGCCGGTGCATTACACCATTGTGGGCGGTGCCGATGCTGCGCTATTGAGCATCGCCGGCGGCCAACTGAATTTTAGGGCAGCGCCGAACTTTGAAGCGCCACAGGATACAGGTGCCGACAATAACCATGAGGTAATCGTGCGTGCGACCGACGGCGGCGGCGTTATCGCTGACCACATGCTGTCGGTGACGATCACGGACACCGTTGAAGCGATCGATATTCAGGCACCCGCCAGCCTGCAGACCGATGAAGATACCGATTTGGTCTTCTCACGCGGCAAGCAGAGCTTGATCAGGTTGGAGAGCAGCGCTATCGCCGATGTGCGGGTTTCGGTTGAGCTATCGGTCGACCAGGGCGGCCTGTCGATGACGCGAAACGGCGCTGTCAAGTTTGATGTCGGAACCGGCAGCGGCGATCAGTTGGTCCGCCTCGACGGCTTGCTGACCGAGGTCAATGCGACGCTTGCGTCCATGCGGTTCACACCGGCCGTAAACTATTCGGGCGGTGCAATGCTGACCGTCAGTGCTTTCGATACCAACTATCCCACCCTGGGCGCGATCCGCTCCGTTCTAATAAGCATTGCGCCGGTCAACGATGCCCCGCAACTGATTCAACTGGCGGGCTTGAACCTGAACTTGGCTGCGCCAGTGACCCTGGATCAGAGCGCCCTGTGGGTAAGCGATGTTGAGGACAACGCTGCCGAACTGCGCTTCACCCTGCTGGCAATACCAGCCGATGTCCAGCTTCTTCTGAATGGGCGAGCGCTGGCCGTCGGCACCGGTTTCTCGCAGGCCGATGTCAATGCCGGACGAGTCACAGTGAGTGGTAACGGCAGCGGCAATCGCATCGATCAGATGAGCTTAAAAGCCACCGATCGGGCCGGTGCGAGCACGGCTGATCTGAGCCTCGCGTTGAATCTGGCGTTTGGCAGCGGCTCGGGCTCTGGCAGTGGCGGTGGTGGCGGTGGCGGCTCAGCGGGCACGGGCGGCAACGGCGGCACGGGCAGCGGCGGCGCGGGATCGGTTGGCACCACCAGCACGGGTTCTGGAACCTTAGTTGGTCCACCTGCGGCTTCAAAGGACGGTGAATCCGCTACTGCTGCGACCAAAGTACCGACCGCGCCTGCCAACGTGGTGCCGCCTGCGCCGACCTCGACGACACCGAACAAGGCCAATAACAACAATACAACGGGCGGTGCCTCGGATGCGCGCAGCGTGACCCAGGCAGCGATTCGTGAAGTTCGAAATATTGCCGATCTGCACAATGCCGCTCAAGCTCGGTTGGCTCGGTTCGAGACGAGTGCGCGCAGTTTGTTAAACAATAGTTTGATTCGAGACCAGGGCGCATCGACGAGCTTGCGCGAGCTAGCATCACCGGCGGTACGTGAAGCACAACGTGCGTTGATCAAGCAGGCCACTGCTGAAGACCTCGATCGTTTTCGAGAACAGTTGAAATTCAAAATCGCGATTGAACATAATTTCGCGGCGTCGTCAGCGGCGGTCAGCGCCAGCGTTTCGATCGGTTATGTGATCTGGCTATTGCGCGGTGGCGTTTTGCTGTCCAGCTTGTTGGCCTCGATACCAGCCTGGAGCGCGATTGATCCGTTACCGATTCTCTCCAGCGCGGGCGCGGGCAAGCGCGGCAAAGAGGGCGACGATGAATCGTTGCAGGACATGCTGAAAAAGGCCGAGCTCGAACGGGCGCGCGGGGCGCAGGCGGATCAAGAGCCGGTCAGTCACGAGCGGACAGATCACGCGTCGGTGGGTCACGAGCGTGCAGGAGCTTGGTAGATTTGGTCGCGGCGGGCCAGCGCCGGAAATAGTCGGAACCAAAGTGCAACGACCAGCAAAGTACCAACACCACCCACCAGCACCGAGCCGACCGCGCCGATCAGCGCC
>JANORY010001104.1:0-3118 GCA_031415535.1 Burkholderiales bacterium
CGCGTTGGCGTTTGCCGCCCGCAATCACGGCGTTCATCAGCAAATTTGAGTGCGTCAATTCAGCGCCTTTTGGTCGTCCCGTCGTGCCTGAGGTGTAAATAATCACGGCTGTATCATCGGCATCCGTTTGAGCCGTTGGGAACTGTGGCGATTGTCCTTTGACGAAATCACCGAACGTCGGCACGCCTTCAAATGGCGATTCGTCGGTCGGTTTGGGCATAATCACGTAGAAATTCTCGCACGTTGGCGTCGCCGAAAAACCCGCGAAAGAAAATACGTCATTGAAGGCCGTACGCGCGAAGACTTCCAAGCGGAAGTCTTCGCGAAATTTAGCCTCGGCGGCAGTCTCATCTTCATTACCGTTTATGTCTGTTGAATCAATTTGCGCTCACTGTGCGAGCAAGAAAGTCGAACTCAAGCGCGTAACCCGGACGTTTGGGCAAGGCGCTGAACTTCTCCTGATTGAGTCAATTCCAATGTGGACCTGCGTTAATTGTGGCGAGACTTACTTCACGGCGCAGACCATGCACGAGATCGAGCGGATCAAATCGCTTCGCAAATCAATCTCAAAAAAGCGTTCCGTTTCGGTCGCCGCCTTTGCCGACGCCGAAGCTTAGGCGACAGCGCACACGTTTGGTCTCGGCCTTGCAGGACTAGGCCAAATGCTTCCGAAAGAACGCAATCGTCCTCTGCCAGGACAGCGTTGCGGCGGCCTCTTGATACCGTGGGGTGGAGTTATTGTGAAAACCATGTTGCGTGCCCGGGTAGGTGTGCATTTCGTGAGGCACAGCGGCGCTCTTCAGTGCCGCTTCGAACGCTGGCCACATGGAATTGATACGCTCGTCACTCTCAGCTAACTGAATCAGCAGCGGCGCTTTGATGCGCGGCACGCTCGCCGTGTCCGCCGCTGGTCCGTAGTAAGGGACCCCAGCCTGCATATCGGACCCTAAGGTGGCGGCGAGAAAGTTGGTTGCACCACCACCCCAGCAAAACCCGGTCACACCGAGTTTGCCAGTGGAGAGCTTGTGGCTCTTCAAGAATCGCGCGCCGTTGACCATGTCGATGCGCAGCTTTTGTTGGTCGAGCGCGACCTGCATCGTGCGACCTTCATCGTCATTGCCCGGATAACCGCCCAGCGACGTCAGGCCATCGGGCGCCAGCGCCAGGAATCCTTCAACAGCCAGTCGGCGAGCGACGTCTTCGATGTACGGGTTCAGACCGCGATTTTCGTGCAGCACCAGCACGGCGGGAAACGGTCCGGCCTTGGTCGGATGCACGAGGTAAGCACGCATGTCTTCGCCGTTGCCGCCCGGCGATCGGTAGTTCAGATATTGCGGCTTGATGCGGGTATCCGTAAACGAAATGGTCTGTGCCTGAGCGTAGCGCGGCAACAGTGCCTCGGCCATTGCCACGGCGGAACCGCCGATAATCGTCAAGGCGGCGGCGCGGCGCAGAAACTCGCGGCGATCAAATGCGCCGTGGCAATACTCATCGTAGAGATCGTAAACTTGCTGATCGATCTCCAACTGTGTGATTGTGCTCATCAGGCACCCGTACCCTCAATAATCGAACCGAAGCGCGCCCATTTCTTGCCGTCCCAACGCTGAAGCTGCATTTGTTTCAGGGGCCGGTGATCGGTCGGACTGGTATTGATGGTGATGCCGGGTAGAAGGATCGGATTCTCGACATTCTTCAGATTATTGGCCTGCGCCATGATGTTCTTGCGGGAGAAATCGCCATTGCACTGGGTCAAAACTTGCGTCATGACCATCGCTGTCATGAAGCCGTAGGCGTTGTAAAAATCATCGGCGTTGCCTTCGGGATACCACTTGGCCATGAACGCCTTGTAGGTCTTGATACCGGCGTCGTCGACCAGACCTGGATCGCTCGGGTCTTTGACATAAACGGTGGTCATGACGCCGATCGAGCGCTCAACACCGGCCGGAATGATCGTCGCCTGCACCGAGGCGACCCCGCTAGCGACGTAGTGGCTACCCTTGAAACCCAGGTCAGCCACCTTGCGAATCACCATCGCGCCGAACTTGCCAGTGACGCCGGAGATCAGCGAGTCGGGGCTGGTCGCCAGCAGTTGTATGACCTGTGAATCAGGGGTCGGGTCGCCCACTTCATAGGACGCCGCTTTAATCACTGAATCATATTTCGCGCCCAGCACGTCCTTGGCACCGGCTACATAGTCGCGGCCAAAATCGTCGTTCTGATACAGAATTGCGATCTTGGCGTCTGGCTTGGCCTGCAAGGTGTGTTTTAAGAACACCTGGCACTCAACTCGGCCGCTCGGTGCATAGGGCATTGACCATGGGTTGGTTTTGTAATCGGCCCATTTGTCACCATTGACCGAAAGAAACAGGTGCGGCACACCCAAGCCGTTCACGTATTTGACGATCGCTGAATTGGGCCCGGTACCCAAATTGCCGAACAGGAAAGCGACTTCATCTTGTTCGATCAGCTTGCGCGCCATCTCAAGCGTTTTGGGTGGACTAAAGCCGTCGTCATAAATGATGAAGTTGATCTTGCGCCCGGCAACGCCACCCTGCGTCTCGTTGATCATTTTGAAATACGCGCCCTGCGCTCTGGCAATGGTACCCAATGCGGACACAGGGCCGCTGAGCGAAGTAGTGTTGCCGATACGCAGCTCGGTGGCAGTCACGCCAGGCGTGGCTTGAGCGAGTGATACGCGCGGCGCGAGCATCGCGCTGCCAACGGCGGCTAGCGCGCCAGCCAGGACGGTACGGCGAACGCCGGAGTCAAGCGCGCGCGCATCATGCGCAAACACCACAGGCTGGTTTGCAACGAACCTACGCGACTTCTTGGAATACGACATGCGGGTCTCCTTTATTTTTGACAAAATTAAATGCCATTCAAGCGCCAAGCTAGATTACACCAAGCCACATCAAGGCGAGCCACCGAGTCATTGTGATGCCGGCACGGCATGAAAATTACTGCTGCGTTTTCGAACCGACGAACATTATTCCAAAGCTGCGCCAGCAAGCTCGCATACGGTCCGGCAATCTGGGAGGGTGTCGGGGTTAAGAATGGGTGCGCAGTTTAACCAGAAACGGATGATCGCGGGTGACCTCCGAGAGGGTAATAGCGGGGC
>JANORY010001105.1:0-2681 GCA_031415535.1 Burkholderiales bacterium
GATACCCATATTTGCCTGCGGGCGGTATCGGGGCCGACGCGGACGAGTTCGACACCAGACACAGCTATAATATTGACGTCAATATGTAGGCGCTGTAATATTGATGGCAGACGAGGTGTTAGCGGCAGACGGAGAGCCAGACCATGCAAAGAACCCAGATACAGCTTCCCGAGCCACTCCTCAATCAATTAAAGCTCATCGCGCAGCGACGAGATTGGTCGATGGCTGAGTTGGTCCGACGTGGCATGGAAGCGTACGTTCAGACTTGTCCGGATATTGAGTCACCCAAGGATTGGACCTTGCCAATACTGCGCGGCAGCGGTGGTCATCTTATCGACCCCGCCACGGTCCACGCCGAGGCCGACGCGATTGTGGCGCGCTATCCGGGCCGCAAGGCGAAGGCATGAACCGGATTACCGCCGATACAAACATCTTTATTCACGCGGCCGACCCAGATTCGCCCAAGCACGGCGCAGCACGCCGCTATTTCTCTACACTTGCACCTGAAAGCGAGCGCACTGAGTTCATCGTGTGCGAGTTGGTCTTGGTGGAGCTTTATATGCAATTGCGCAATCCCGCGATTTTCGCGCGACCGTACTCGAACAAGGAATCTGCTTCATACTGCCAAGCGCTAAAAAAAAACCCTCAATGGCGTTGTATCGACTATGACCCAGTGGTGTCGGCCAAACTATGGCAATGGGCGGTAGCGACTAAATCGGGATTTCGCCGAATAATCGACGCGAGACTCGCTTTGACGCTCAGACACCACGGCGTAACGCATTTCGCCACTGCGAATATCAAGGATTTTCAGGAGTTCGGCTTTGATCGCGTCTGGAATCCACTCGTCGAGTAACATTTTCCACTCGGCTCATACGCGGCGAGCCGTAACGATCTAATTGTCAGGGCCTAACCAACATGCAGACCTGGTTTGAAAAGAATGTCCTGGCCTTGGCACGCGAGATGCGCTGGAGTTTCCTGCCACCACTCATGGTCTATGTTGCCGCCGGCATCTCCGGTTTGACGGCGATCGTCGGTACGTTCTTTGTCAAAGATCAACTCGGCCTCTCGGCCGAGTTTCTAGCGGCGCTCGGATTCTGGGCAGGACTGCCGTGGGCCCTGAAGATGCCGATCGGCCATCTGGTGGACTTGATCTGGCGCTGGAAAGGTCTGTTGGTGTATCTCGGCGCGAGTTTGATCGCGCTCAGCATTCTAATTATGGTCGGCCTCCTGTCCGACCCGGCGATGATGCGGCAATACGCACCGGCTGAGACCTGGTATATCCTTGCCGCACTGCTCGCACCAATCGGTTATGTCACGCAAGACGTGGTGGCCGATGCGATGACCGTCGAGGCGGTGCCGCTGGTGGATGAACAGGGTGCGCCGATCGAGGCTGCCGTACGTCGTTCCATGCACACCACCATGCAAATCCTGGGTCGAGTTGCCATCATTGGCGGTGGTCTACTGGTATCGCTACTCAATGTGTTCATGTTACGCGGCATACAAAACCTGCCGAAGCCGCAACAACAATCGACCTATGTCGCCATTTACGAATTAGCGCTCATCATTCCGGTCGTTTCAATCCTGGGCGTCATCCTTGCCAGTTGGCTGCAAAGACGCCAGCGCCGGCAACTGATCGCGACCGGTCTGGATGCGCGCGAGGCCGATCGTCGCCTGCGGCAGCACTTCGAGCGCCCGGCCGTTAACTGGTGGATTCTCGGCGGCGGACTGGCCTTCGCGGCGACCTCGATTGCGATTGGCCTGGCCAACTTCAAGTTCGGTCAGGAGATTATTTTCGCGATCTCCATGGCGGTTATTCTGACCATGCTGTGGCGCCTGCTGCGTGAAATGGAACCTTCGGCACGCAATACTTTGCTGGGTACGGCGATCATCATTTTTGTATTTCGCGCCTTGCCCGGACCAGGCCCCGGCCAAACCTGGTGGATGATCGATTCGCTCAAGTTCGATCAGCAATTTCTGTCCGAGTTATCGCTGATTGGCGCCGGACTGACCTTGTTCGGCCTGTTCATTTTTCGTGGCTTCATGGCCGAGCGTTCGATCTATAGCGTGGTCACCGTGTTGACCATTGTTGGAACTGTCTTCGCGTTACCGATCATTGGCATGTATTTTGGCCTTCACAACTGGACAGCCGCACACACCGGCGGCGTCGTCGACGCACGCTTCATTGCGTTGGTCGATACCGCCCTGGAGTCGCCCCTGGGGCAGGTCGCCATGGTGCCGATGCTGGCCTGGATTGCCAACTCGGCGCCGGATAAATTAAAGGCGACTTATTTTGCGGTCATGGCCTCGTTCACGAACCTGGCTTTATCGGCGTCGCAGCTCGGCAGCAAATACCTGAATCAGTTCTTCGTCGTCAAGCGCGAGGTCAAGGACGCGGCTAGCGGTGTCGTCAAGACCGCCGCCGATTACAGCCAGTTGGGTGATTTGATGATTGCGGTCGCAGTCATCGGACTCGCCGTTCCCTTGCTCACCGTGGCGCTGCTGCGCATGGCACGATTGCGCAGCGCCTGATCGGCGTAACTGAGATCAAACAGGAGACCCAAAATGTATCCCGGTATTCACGCCAAAACTCAGCCCGATCATCCCGCCTTCATCATGGCCAGCAGCGGCGAAACCGTGAGCTATGCCGAGCTTGACGCGCGCAGCAATCGCCTGGCCCATTT
>JANORY010001106.1:0-1568 GCA_031415535.1 Burkholderiales bacterium
GTGTGCCGGAATCGGCTTGTTGGGCACAGTGGTCGATGGCGTTGCCGAGGTTCGCAAGGCGGCACGCGAACAATTGCGAAACGGCGCACACCAGATCAAGATCATGGCCGGTGGCGGTGTTGCCAGTCCGACCGATCCGATCGACGGCACGCAGTATTCAATGGAGGAGTAGCGCGCGATTTGCGAGGAGGCGCAAGCTGCCAATACTTATGCGATGGCGCATGCTTATTCGCCCCGATCGATCAGCCGTGCCGTTCAAGCGGGGGTTCGAACTATTGAACATGGCAATTTGCTAGATGTCGCTGCCGCAAAAATCATGAAATCACACGGTGCGTTCTTGGTGCCGACACTGGCCACCTATGATTCCCTCAGTCGTGAGGGCAAGGCACTCGGTTGGCTGGACTCCATGCTCGACAAGCTGGCCATGGTCAAGGGCGAGGGCATTAACGCGATCAGAATCGCACGCGATGCTGGCGTGCCGGTGGGCTTTGGTACGGATCTGCTCGGTCACATGCATGACGATCAGTCGAACGAGTTTTTACTGCGGTCGGCCGCACAGAGTGCCGCCGAGGTCCTGCAAAGCGCAACCTCGGTCAATGCGCAGATCTTGAACCAGCAAGGCCGGCTCGGGGTGATCGCCAAAGGCGCACTGGCTGATTTGATCGTGGTCGATGGTGATCCGACCGTCAATTTGAGTTTGCTGACCGGGCAGGGCGAGAACCTGCCGCTGATCATGAAGGGCGGGCAGCTTTACAAAAATCGCCTGCCCAGAGCAATCAGCGTGAAACACCACACAAGCGCGGCACTGAATCAAATGCGCCGCCGGTTGGTGGAATTAATCGATCTTGGTAAACCGAGCTTCGGGACGGTCATCCGAACGATGACTGGTTGAGACCGCTTTTTTCATCGCCCACGGACGCATCTGATGATGAATCGGTACGTACAGCGCCTCGTCGGCCGTCATCTTTAATGCTTCCTTCAGCATGACGTCGCGCTTGGCAATGTCAGTCTCGATCTTGATCGCATCGATCATTTGATCGAGTTTTTCGTTGCTGATCCGGCCAATGTTGAAATTGCCGTCAGCGCCGGTGGTTTTGGTGCGAACCAGCGATTGCAACGAATACAGCGCGTCGTAGGTTGCAACGCCCCAGCCGAGCATATAGGCACTGGTGTCGTGCTTGAGCAACTTGGGAATGAAGTTGGCGAACGGCATCGCATTTAACTTGGCCTTGATACCGGCCTTGGCCCACATGCTGACCAGTGCCTGACAGATTTCCTCGTCATTGACATAACGATTGTTCGGGCAGTCCAAGGTGAATTCGAATCCGTCCGGATAACCCGCCTCGGCCAGCAGTTTCTTCGCACCGTCGACATCGACTGCGGATATTTTGTCGAGATCGGTAGTGTGTCCGTTGACGCCGGGCGCGACCATGATTGCGGCCGGAATCGACAGGCCGCGCATGATGGCGCGCTGCAAACTGGCACGATCGACCGCCATGTTCAGGGCCCGGCGCACCTTGACGTCCTTGAATGGGTTTTTGCCCTTGACGGATGAGAACTGCAACTCG
>JANORY010001107.1:0-1468 GCA_031415535.1 Burkholderiales bacterium
GGCGCGAGGTGGAATCAAGCGGATCAACCGCCGGGTAAATACCCAGCGAAGCAATCTCACGCGACAATGCGACGGTGGAATCCAGGTGGGCAAAGGTCGTGGCCGGCGACGGATCGGTGTAGTCATCCGCAGGCACGTAAACGGCCTGAATCGAGGTGATCGAGCCGACCTTGGTGGAGGTGATTCGCTCTTGCAATCGGCCCATTTCCTCGGCCAGCGTCGGCTGATAACCGACCGCTGAAGGCATACGGCCCAGCAGCGCCGAAACCTCGGTACCGGCCAAGGTATAGCGATAGATATTATCGACAAAGAACAAGATGTCGCGGCCTTCGTCGCGGAACCGCTCGGCCATGGTCAGGCCGGTCAATGCAACCCGCAGACGGTTGCCAGGTGGCTCATTCATCTGACCGAACACCATCGCAACTTTGGATTTCGACAGATCGTCCTGAACGATCACGTTGGCGTCCGACATCTCGTGATAGAAGTCGTTACCTTCGCGCGTCCGCTCGCCGACACCGGCGAACACCGACAAGCCCGAGTGCTCCTTGGCGATATTATTGATGAGCTCCAGCATATTCACGGTCTTGCCGACACCGGCACCGCCGAACAAGCCAACCTTGCCACCCTTGGCAAACGGGCAAACCAGGTCGATCACCTTGATGCCGGTTTCGAGCAGTTCGAGCGACGGCGCCAGCTCATCGAATTTAGGCGCAGGCCGGTGAATACCGCGATACTCCTTGGCATCGATCGGTCCACGTTCATCGATCGGGCGGCCCAGAACGTCCATGACTCGGCCGAGCACTTCTGGCCCGACCGGCACCTTGATGTTCTCGCCGGTGCCGCGCACCGACATACCGCGCCGCAAGCCGTCTGACGAGCCCATGGCGATGGTGCGCACCACGCCGTCACCCAACTGTTGCTGAACTTCGAAGGTCAAGCCCTTCTCGACCAGTTTGTTATCGCTGTCCTCAAGCAGCAAGGCGTCGTAGACCTTGGGCATGCCATCGCGCGGGAATTGCACATCCACTACTGCGCCAATGCACTGAACGATGTGTCCGGTTGCCATGTTGTTGTTTCCTTAAATTCGATTCGTATTCGTTCGTTATTTGGTTAAACCGCCGCCGCGCCCGCCACGATCTCGGAAAGCTCTTTGGTAATCGCCGCCTGCCGCGCCTTGTTATAAGACAGTTGCAAGTCCTCGATGACCTCTTTGGCATTGTCTGAAGCAGCCTTCATGGCGACCATCCGCGCGCTTTGTTCGGACGCCATGTTTTCGGCCACGGCCTGATACACAATCGCCTCGATGTAGCGCACCAGCAGGTCGTCCAGAACGGCTTGCGTATAGGGCTCGTACAGGTAGTCCCACGAGTACTCGCGTTTCGCTTCGGTGCCTTGCAGGCGATCGGGCGAGAGCGTCAACAATTGATCGTTGACCGGCTCTTGTTTCATGGTGTTGACAAAGCGCTTG
>JANORY010001108.1:0-5102 GCA_031415535.1 Burkholderiales bacterium
CCCGGATCGAACAGGCGCCGCAGACGCCATGTTCACAACCGACATGTGATCCGGTCAGCTCCAACTCGTCGCGCAGGAAGTCGATCAGATGTGTGCGCGCCGCGACCTCTCGGGTGACGCGCTGACCGTTGACGGTGGTACTGATGGTGAGGGTGTCGGAGGCTGGATTCATGGCTTGGCTTCAATCTGAAAATCGGATAGTTCGTGCAGTACCCGGAGCAACAACACCTTGGCCAGATGCAATTTGGTGGCTGCCTGGGCATTTAAATCATCAAGCGGGGCGAGTTCATCGTCCAGCGCAGCTTGTGCGGCCAGCACGACTGCACTGTTCACGACCTGGCCGTTGACCAGCGCTGCAGCTTTTTGCGCCAGCATCGGTGTCGGGCCAGCGCCGAGAAACGCGAGCCTGAGTTCGGAGAGTCGTGCGGATTCGCCGACGCCGTCGCGACGCGCCACAGCGGCCAACCCAACCATGGCGTAATCGCCGTGGCGCCTCGCCAACTCGGAGAAGACGCACACTTGCTCGGAGGTACAGGCGGCAAACTCGACTGCGGTCACCAGTTCGCCGGCTTGCAGAGCGGTTGAATAAATGCCCTGAAAAAAGTCACTGGCGGCAAGCCTGCGCTCTCTGCTTTGACTGGTGAGTACAACGTTGGCATCGAGCGCAAGCAGACACGCCGGATACTCGGCCGCCGGATCGGCCAGCGCCACGCTGCCACCCAGGGTGCCACAATGCCGGATCGCAACATGAGCCACATGCGGGACAGCCTGAGCGAGTAGCGGCGCGTGTCGAGCGACGAGCGCCGAATGTTCAATTTCGCGATGTGTCACCAAGGCGCCGATTCGAACCCGGCCGGCGTTGACTTCGATTTTATTCAAGCCATCGATGCGCGTGATGTCGATCAACACATCGGGCTGGGCGAGCCGCAGATTGAGCATCGGTACAAGGCTCTGGCCGCCGGCCAGGATCTGCGCCGAGTCGCCGTATTCTGCGAGAAGCGCAAACACCTGAGCCAACGATTCAGGGCGCGCATAACTGACCGCCGGTGCTTTCAATGGGACCTCCCTGAAATGTCGATCATGACGCCGACCCCGCCAACGCCCGGCCGATCAGAATTCTTTGAATGTCGCTGGTGCCCTCGTAAATCTGGCAAACCCGCACATCGCGATAAATGCGCTCGACCGGAAAATCACTGACGTAGCCATAACCGCCGTGAATCTGGATAGCATCCGAACACACTTTTTCGGCGATCTCGGAAGCGTATAGTTTTGCCATCGCAGCTTCGCGCAGGCAAGGCAGTCCGGCGTCTTTCAGACTGGCGGCATGCCAGATCAGTTGTCGTGCCGCTTCAATTCGGGTGGCCATATCGGCCAGTCGAAACTGTACCGCCTGATGATTAAAAATCGCCTGTCCGAAGGCCTCACGCTCCTTGGCGTATTTGAGCGCCGCCTCAAATGCGGCGCGGGCCATGCCAAGCGCTTGCGAGGCAATGCCAATCCGGCCGCCCTCAAGACCCGAGAGCGCAATTTTGTAGCCTTGACCCTCGTCACCCAGCAGATTGGCGGCCGGTATGCGGCAATTCTCGAACTGAATCTGCGCGGTGTCCGATGCGTGCTGGCCGAGTTTGTCTTCAAGGCGGGCAACGATATAGCCGGGAGTACGGGTAGGCACCACAAACGCCGAAATGCCGCGTTTGCCGGCGGCCTTGTCGGTGACCGCCATCACGATGGCGGCGTCACCATTTTTGCCCGAGGTAATGAATTGCTTGACGCCGTTGAGGACATAACTGTCGCCGTCGCGCGCAGCCGTCGTGCGCAGCGCACCGGCGTCGGAGCCGACATGAGGCTCGGTCAGGCAGAACACGCCGAGCATGGTGCCGCTGGCGATCGGCTTGAGCCATTGCTCTTTTTGCGCCGCGTTGCCGTACGCCATCAGGATCGAGGCGACCGGACAATTATTGACTGAGACAATGGTCGAAGTCGCGCCGTCGCCGGCTGCGATCTCTTCCATGATGACCGCCAGAGACAGATAGTCCAGGCCGGCACCTGACCATTGCTCCGGCACGAACACGCCGAAGCAACCCAGCTCGGCCAAGCCCTTCAGCGCCTCGGCCGGGAAGGTGTTCTCCTTGTCCCAGCGCGCCGCAAACGGTGTGATCTTCTCGGCTACATAGGTGCGAACCGCTTCGCGCACCATGCGCTGGTCTTCGTTCAACAACATCTAGAGTCCTGTTCTGAAAAAATCTGGCATAAAGACGAAGTGCATGGGGCGCGAAGCTAAGGGCGCGCGTTAGCCGCGACGTGCGGTGACTTCAATTTCGATTTTTATTCGCGAATCCACCAGACCGACCACGGTTGCTGTGGCCGCAGGCCGGGCCTTCGCAAAATATTGCCCGAAGATCGGTGCCAGGGTTTCAAAGTCGCGCGCATCAGTCAGCAGATAGTGAACCCTGACGACATCATCAAGCGAGCAGTCGGCCTGTTTTAGTGCCTGCGCAATGTTCGCAAAACACTGGTGCGTTTGTGCCACGGCACCTTCAACAATGCTCATGTTAGTGTAGTCAAAGCCGGTGGTACCGGATACAAACACGTCGTGGCCATGAACCACCGCTCGGGAGTAGCCGGCGAGTGCTTCAAAGCTGGAACCGGAGGAGATCAGTTTTTTCATTTGTACCGTCTTTCTACCAGGCTAATGATTGACCACGATAGTCGTAAAAGCCGCCGCTCGCGAAAGCTTTGGCATCCGCAATGACCCGGCGCATGCCTTCGATACTGACGGCCACGTCGACATCGGCATTCGGTCCGCCCATGTCGGTTCGTACCCAACCCGGATGCAAGGCTAACACCCGCACGCCGATCGGCGAGTAGTCGGTGTGGGCGAGTTTGGCCAGCATATTGACGGCCGCCTTCGAAGTGCGATAAAGCAAACCGTAACTGGCACCGGCCTCGCTGATCGAACCCATCCGGCTGGAGACAAAAGCCAGGGTGCCACCCTTGGCCGTCAGCAAGGGCGCAACCACGGGAATCATGCGCATGGCCGCCAGCACGTTGGTGCGCATGACGGCGTCAAACTCGTCTTGGGTCGGCGGCGATTTGGTGCTGCTGGCGCGCGGCCCGTAGACGCCAGCATTGTTCACCACGACATCAAAGGTCTCGCCGTCAAGTTGCCAGGAAATACCGGCGACATCAGTAAGCTCCAGCACATCGAGTTTCAGCGTGTGCGCGCCCAGCTCGCGCAATTTCAGGCGATCGTCCTCACTACGAAAGGTGGCGTAGACCGTCCAATTATCTGCCATGTATTGGCGCACAAACTCGAAGCCGATGCCGCGCGAGGCACCGACAATCAACGCACTGGGCATGATCTAGGTCAGCTCCAGCGCAATCGCGGTTGCTTCGCCGCCACCAATGCACAGACTGGCCACCCCTCGCTTGCCGCCGGTTTTTTTCATCGCACCGATCAGGGTCACAATTATTCGGGCACCTGACGCGCCAATCGGATGGCCGAGCGCACAAGCTCCACCGTGAATATTGAGTTTTTCATGTGCGATGCCGTGTTCTTTCATCGCCGCCATCGCGACCACGGCAAACGCCTCATTGACCTCGAACAGATCGACGCTCTTGCTGGTCCAGCCAACCTTGTCGTAGAGCTTCTTGATCGCACCGACCGGTGCCGTGGTGAACCATTCCGGTTCATGAGCATTGGTCGCTTGCCCGAGAATGGTCGCGATCGGTTTGACGCCGAGCTTCTCGGCGGTTGAGCGGCGCATCATGACCAGCGCAGCGGCACCATCGGAAATCGACGATGCGTTGGCTGCCGTGATGGTGCCATCTTTCTTGAACGCCGGGCGCAGCGTCGGAATCTTGTCGATCATCGCCTTGAAGGGTTGCTCGTCGCGTTCGATCAGTACCGGACCCTTCTTGCTGTCAACGCTCACCGGCGCAAACTCCCACTTGAAGCTGCCGTCCTGGTTTGCCTTGATCGCGCGCTCGGTCGAAGCGATTGCAAATTTATCTTGTTCGGCGCGCGAGAACTCGTATTTGCTGGCGCAGGTTTCGGCGAATACGCCCATTGCCTTGCCACGATCGTAAGCATCTTCCAGGCCGTCGATCGCCATGTGGTCGTACATCATCGCATGGCCATAACGGTAACCGCCGCGCGCTTTCGGCAGAAGATAGGGTGCGTTGGTCATGTTCTCCATGCCACCGGCAACAATGACGTCCATGGAGTGCGCTGCCAGGATGTCGTGTGCGAACATCGCGGCCTTCATGCCCGAGCCGCACATCTTGTTAATCGTGGTGGCGCCGGTAGCGACCGGCAGACCGGCACCCAGGGTCGCTTGCCGTGCCGGTGCCTGGCCCTGGCCGGCGGGCAGGCAACAGCCCATGATAACTTCCTGGACCTGCTCGGGTTTCAAGCCGGCGCGCTCGACCGCAGCCTTGATCGCAACCGCCCCCAGTTGATGTGATTGCAGCGACGAAAAGTCGCCCATCATGCTGCCAATGGGGGTACGGGTTGCGGAAACGATCACGATGGGATCAGCCATTTAGAGCTCCTTTAAGTGTTCCGGACGAAAAATGCAATTTTACGCGGTCACGCTGCTCCGCCGTTGCGCAAATCTTAACGACTCCGGGTACGGGAAGACGTCGTCGAGCAAACCCTTGCGAATTCGTTCCTGGTGGTTCTGCCAGAACGCGGCATCGAGCAGGTCGGCATGATGCTTCAGAAAAGGCTCGCGCACCCGTGGATCGCCCAGCAAAAAGGTGCCGAACTCCTCTGGAAATACGTCGCGCGGTCCGACTCGATACCACGGTTCGGCCGACATTTCGTCCTCCGGCGTGCGCGGCTCGGGCACACGGCGGAACACGCAGTCGGTAATGTAGGCGACTTCGTCATAGTCATAAAACACCACCCGTTTGCCGCGGGTGACGCCGAAATTCTTGTACAGCATGTCGCCGGGGAACATGTTGGCCGCCACCATCTGTTTGATCGCCAGGCCATACTCGAGGATCGAAAACTTCTCGCTCAGCTTTCCGGTGACTGTTGGAAATGCGTAAGAAGTAGACCCGCCATAAGGCTCAGCGAAAGTCGTGGCGCAGCGCAA
>JANORY010001109.1:0-7928 GCA_031415535.1 Burkholderiales bacterium
CACGGCCGCGCCAAAGCGCACACTGACAAATATCAAAGCGCACTGCTTGGCCGGATGCGCGGAGCAGATCATCAAAGCACAAACGCGGAGCAGATCATCAAAGCACAAAAAGGGAGCCTCAACATGAACCTCGCCATCACCCCGACGAACCTTGTCAGCGCCATCAAAGTTCCCGCCCTCAGCGCCGCCGATCAGTCCCGGTCCCTTCTGGCCGAAGCGTTCGCGCTGATCGGGCTGAACACCATCGATCTGCAAAAACTCCCCGCCGTGAGCGCTACCCGACGCAAGGTGCGCGCCGGCCAAGCCCTCTTTAATCAGGACGATCACTTCGATTCGATCTTTGTCGTGCGCCTGGGTACCTTCAAGACCTCGGCGGTCGACGGCGACGGCACCGAACAGGTGCTGGGCTTCGCACTGCGCGCCGACATCCTCGGTTGTGACGCTGCCGCCAGCGGCTACTACAGTAGTTACGCGGTCGCACTGGAGGACAGCGAAGCGATCGCCATCCCACTGGAGCAATTCGGCAGCCTGGGCGAGGTCGGTCGTCTGCTCGAGCAGCATCTGTTCCGTCATCTGAGCGAGGAACTCAATCGCGAGCATCGGGTACTGGCGATGATCGGCACGCTGGGGGCCGACGCCCGGGTGGCGCGGTTTCTGGCCTCGCTCTCGGATCGGTATGCGCGGATGGGCTATTCGCCGAAGAACTTCATGTTACGGATGACCCGGCAGGAGATCGCCAATCATCTGGGGCTGACGATGGAGACGGTGAGCCGGGCGTTCAGTCATCTGTGCCAGGCCAAGCTGATCGATGTCAACCAGCGATCGATTACCGTTCACAACATTGAACGGCTGCGCGAGAGTCGTCACGCCCCTGCGGTGAATCGTCAGCGCAGCACCCCCCGGTATTCTTTGGCCGGTACCGTCGCCATCGCGCCGACCATTCATGGAATTACCCTGCAGTAGATGCGAGAGCCAAAAATGGGGTTGAACCCAACACAACCACAGCAACTACGAGCATCGCTGTCTGTCCACGCGCGGCTGCCCGAGGCGGAGTCCGCGCTTGCAGGCCCAGGTGGTCCAGCGGCGACATCACCAGATGCGGGGTGCCGTTGAAAATCAATCAGCGGGCCTTCGACAAGGCGGTCGATCAGGTCGACGCCGCTCGGTCGCTCGATCGATTCGGCGTACGAGGCTGATTCACCGATTTCGCCGAGGGATTTTTCCGGCGCGCCGCAAGCGCCAGATTGCGGACACGTTCAATGTCCGCGTCGGTAAAGACTCCGTTCACACCGGAGATGGCCGCCAGTTTCATGCCGTGCTTGAGTCCCAGCCGGTAGATTTCGCGGACCTTCTCCCACTCGATACCTCGACCCACAGTAAAGTTCTCGAATCGCCCCTCGAGCGCCAGCACGATCGTCTCGGCCAGGCAAGCATAGGCAATGCCCTTCGGCAGGCCTATGTTCTTCATGCGGACATGGCCAGGGAGCTGAATTTCGCCGGATTCAATCACCAGGACATCAGGACGTTTGGCGACCTCCTCCGGCGGCAGGTCAAGCGGTCTGGCGACATCGGTAATCACACAGCCGGGCTTTACTTTCATGATATCGAGCACCTTTTTCCCCGCGCCTGAAGTGGCAGTGACGATCAGGTCCATCGCGGCGAGATGTCGATCCGCAGCCGACGCCAGGAATATCTTTGCGTGCGGCGTTTCACGCAGGATCGATTCCTTGAGCGCGAGCAACTTGGCCGATTCAGGAGACACCAGGTAAACCTCTTCGGCTGCATGGACCAGCAAGCGTGCACACACCGATCCTATGGCACCGGTCGCGCCCACTACCATCGCCTTGAACCGTGCTCGCTTTTTGCCCTTCGGGTTCGGAATCAGTCGCATCCGCAACATGGCGTCATGGGCGGCCCAAAGCGCACCGGATGCACTGTAACTGTTGCCGGTGGTAATTGGCAATGGCGCACGTTTCGCAACCGTCAGACCCGCATCGCCGACGACCTTGGTAAACGCTCCCAGCCCCATGATCTGCGCGCCCAGGCGCTTGGCCAGTCTGGCGGCATCTAGCAAGCGTCGATAGGTAAATTCGGGACTATGGCTCATGATCTCCCTGGGTGTGCCGCCGACCGAAATAAGCCAGCCTTCAGCCTCGACACCGGTCGGCGACTTGATGCCTTCGACCTTCGAATAGACAAACGGCGGTGCGTAGGCCAGCGCTTTTTCCAGCGAATCCATGAACAACGGTGGCGAGACTCGCGAGAGCACCTCGATGGGCTTGATCTGCTTGAAATACTCCTGAGAAAGCGGGTGTATGACAAAGGCAAAGCGGTTGACCCGCTTGAATCCATTCGGATACAGGATTCTCGGCTCTATCCCGGCGTCGGCAATAATCTGCAGATAGTCGTCTTCAAGGATTTGCTCCGGTCTCTTTCCGCTTGCGGCAATAATCATCGCGTCAAGCAGGCTCGGATCGAGCGCGTGTCCGAACAAAAACGGCGCGGCATCGATCACCATCTGCACACCGGCGTGTTTGAAGTGTTCAAGACGCGCTTCATTGACCGTAGTCGTGACAATGGTCTTGCCGGCAAGTTCCTCGATGCCGAACTCATCCAGCGCATGAACCGGTGCGACCACTACAGTTGCCTCACGTAACGCCTTGCTGAGCATGAGCCGACGCCACTCCTCGCGCATGGGTAACGGCAGGTGAAGTCGGTCCGGCGAAATCCAGGCGGGAAGATAGCGCAACAGTTCGATGTAAGTTTGAAGCGCATCAATCGAAGTCAGCAGTTTCGGGATGCCAAATCGCATTGGCAAGTCCGCAAAGGCGAGATTTTCGGTGTATTCCGACATCGCGTGCGCGAGCTTCGCATCGGTCATGCCCTCGAAAAACAGCACCCGAGCGTTACTGAAGTAGCTGCCCAGCCGGACTTGGCTATGCCGAACGGCCCACTCGAGCAGAATTTCGCCCAGTCGGGTACCGCTGCTTACTGGCACCGAGCCCTGTTGTGCCGCAAGGACCGGCGGATCATCTACCGGCATTCCAAGGCCGATGGCCGCAGCCTTGTTCTTGAATTGACGCAACAAACGAAGCGCCTTGACGGTATCCCCATCGGTGCCGATTCGTTGGACTGACAGGTCTTCACCGAGAAAATTGTCGTTGAAGCGGAAATTCTGGCGCTTCGATCCGAGGCTGATACCAATGACTTGCTTCATAAATTCCCACTCATTCTGACCGGAGATTGATGTCGGTCAATAACTGCGTGCGGCAGTCGTTTGGCATCTATCGTGAACAAGCTTTCGGATTGCTTCGCACGTTCGATCGCGATCGCAGTTGCATCCTCACCGATCACCTGACCATAACCGCGCTGTCCAATGAGCTGGCAACTTTCTCCGCCTCACGGGCTGAGCTGCCACCGGCCAGGACGATCGCCTCGATGGCGCGGGTCAGGGGACCGATAATCTTCTCGAATTGCAACTGAACAAGATTCTCAGCCTGCCGATTCGCTATCATAGATACGTTCCTGTACCGCGTTCACCCTTCTCCCCGATCCGAATTCCGAAAATTAAAACTTCCGTCGGCAACATGAGTTTCATCAGGAACGCATCCCCCAAGATTTCGCCCAAGCGGACCATTTCAGGTCTTTTACTAGCCGCATTGATCTGTCTGATCGACAGTACCGGTGCGCCGGTGCAGGCGGCGGTGTGGACGCCGAACGCACGCTGGGACGAACCAGCCGAACAGCGTTATTCGCAATGGGTCGAAGAGCACTTTCACAGCGAGTTCTTTTACCGCGGCACCCCATACGAAGAGGTTGCAACCGATTGCGCCGACACGGCCTATGGCATGCGCATGGTATTCGCCTTTGAAAACAATCTTCCTTTTGCAATTCGCCAGCCGGATGACCCGACGCGACTGATCAATCAGGCAACTACACGCTTTGACCATTTGCCCGCCGGTCTGATGCGGTTCCGGGCATTCATGAACTGGATCATGTCGATCACCAGCACGGCAACCCTGGTTCAGGATACCTACCCGGTGCGTATTGACCGTGAACAAATCCGACCCGGCATCATCTACCTGACCTGGCGCACCCATGCGATGCAGGTCGTGGCTCTATTGCCCACCGGCGTCATCCGCTACCTCGAATCAACCGCTCCAAGAGCGATCAGACCGATGCGCTCGATGCTCGGCTTTCCACGTCAGGTGCCTGCCGACCCTAGAGCTCGCCATCATGGCGACGGCTTTCGGCGATTCAAAACGCCGCAGGACCATGGCAAGCCCGTGCACCTGCTGCCCGGTTACGGCGTCGAACAATTCGAGCAGGCCCGTGAACTTCAACGTGAAACCTTGCCGTTCTACGAATGGATGCAAGCACGGCTGGCCACCGAGCCGGAGCCGCCGAGACAACTGGCCCGCCGCAGCATGTTTGCCGTTTGCGAACTTGCCTATGATCGTGCCAGCGCGGTCGACGAAGCCCAGGAGTTGCTCGGTGAACTTCGTCAGCAAGGCAGACACTGCATGAATACCGCCGAAGCTGACGAACACTCGACGCCGATCCGAGACCGCCTGCTCAAGCGCGCCTTTGAGCATCTGCAGCGCCTGCCCGAACGGCCCGATTGGCCCGGCGCGCAAGGCCGATATCGAAACTTCGTCGACGCGCTGACGGGACGCCTGACAGGCGATCAACTGGAGCAGTTACGTCCGGAACTTCTGAGCTGGTGTGATGTCGGGAAGATCGATGGCGGGCCGGGCCGCCCGATGGACTTGCTGGAGCTTCAAGCGCTGCTACGCGAAGACCGACTGGTCGCAGATCCGAATGCGACAATCGCCCAGCGGTGGGGAATCTCCGAGACGCCGCAGACCAAGCGTGGACGGCGCGCGGAACCCAGGTCTTCACGACCTTGTCGATGATCCCCTTCGAATCGGACATCCGCGTCGGCCTTGCCGCAACCGGTTGAACCTGAATCCCGATCCTTCCTTGATTTGGGTCAAGCTACTGCGGCGACTGCCCTTCTAGAAAAGATTTGCAATCCGAAGAGTCACCGCGTTCGTTCCTGCTGAAGCTCAAACCGCTCAGCGCCGCCGACCCGGTTCGCTGGCTCAAGTTGGGTTGGAGCGATTTCGCGGCCTACCCCCTCATTGGTCTGTTTTTGTGGTGCCTGTTTTGCGATTATGGGCGGCGCGCTGATCTGGGCATTCATGAGTCAGCCCGCCTACCTTCTGGCTCTGGCGGGTGGCTTCCTTTTAGTTGGACCGTTTTTGTGTCTGGGTCTTTATGATGTCAGTCGCCGCCGCGAGCGCGGCGAAACCCCAAGCTTCATCGCCTCGATGACCGCCTGGCGTGGCAATGTGGGCGCAACCGCAATATTTTGTGCGGTACTGCTGGTTCTTGAAATGCTCTGGAGTCGCACCGCGCTGGTTATTTTCGCCGTCGCCTTCAACAAAGTTCCCGGCGTCGACAGCACGTTGGCAATGCTGCCCTTGCTCGCCGGAGTGTTGATCGCAGCACCCGTCATCGGGCATGCCTCCTGGCACGCCTATCGCGGCATTGTCGAGCGACCCGACAGCAACTGAATCAGAGTCAGAATCGAGATTCGAGATTCGAGATTCGAGAATAGAGCTGGCAGCTTTCAGGCCGTGGTTGAGACCTGCAAGATCATTTCAACTTCGACTGCAATCTGTCGCGGCAATGAACCCATACCGACTGCCGAGCGCGCGCCCTTGCCTCGCTCTTCACCCAGCAATTCAACAAAGAGATCAGCAAAACCATTGATCACCTTCGGATGCTCGGTAAACTCAGGCACCGCATTGACCATCCCAAGCACCTTGACCACACGCTCGATGCGATCAAGGGAACCCACGACCGCGCGAATATTGGCCAGCATCGTCAGTCCGACCAGGCGGGCCGCGTCGTAGCCCTGTTCAATCGTCAGATCCTTGCCAACCTTGCCGCTGACAAAACCGCCGTCCGGGCGATTCGGGCCGCATCCAGACATGAACAACAAATTCCCAACCAGCACGCCAGGTACGTAAGTACCCAGTGGCTTCGACGCGGCGGGCAGAACCAGTTCAAGCTCCTTCAGACGCTGCTCAATATTCATTTCGACACCTCTCTTTGATTTTCACCGCGCACCCCAACCAGCAGCCTGAACCGAATATGTCGACAACGCAAGATTGACATCATCTTGCGAAGGTACACAAGCGCAATGAACTGACAGGCGCTGATCAACTGAGCACACTGCAAAGCTTGCGTGATTTGTACGGCCTGGCGGGCTCCATGGCTGACTATTTGGGCCTTGGCGCTGATGACGACTTACTATTGGTTCCGATGGGAGATCGGCATTGGGGGCAACCGTAAGGCTGCACCCCTGGCACACCACCCGGCATGCGGGTCCGCACCGAGCGGTTCGGGAAGTTTAGGTCATGTGAGTCGGGGTATGCCCATACGGTCGAAGCAAGCCACTGTCGGCACGCGGTGTAAGTTGGATCGACTGCAATGCCACCAACGTCGGCCAATCCATGAATCCAGATCCCGAAACGTCGTGGAGTTAACAACCGACAACCGCGCGACCTTTTACACCCAGGGGGTCGACGGTTATCTCGATTTTCCAGCGTTGGATAGACTCGCAACGAGCTACCGCTGGTGTTTCGAGGGTTCGTTGCCGGCGTTGGAAAAAGTCAACGAACTGCTAGTATCAAATTGATCCAACACCAAGGTAACTTAGCGAGACAAACTAGATGGCTAGCAAATTGTCAGCGGCATCCAGAAAAACCATGCCACCCACAACCGCTGCACCGAGCAGACGCCTTGCCAGCAAACCCGCTGACAGCGTCTTTTCCGCGCTGAAGATCGAAGTGGAAGGTCGTATTGCCACGATCACACTGAACCGGCCGGAGCGTTTGAATGCTATCAATGAAGCCATGCCCGGCGAGATTCGCCAGGCAGTGGCGGCTGCGAATGCCGATGACCGGGTGCATGTTATTGTCCTTCGAGGCTCTGGCAATGCGTTTTGCGCCGGTTACGACCTGAAGGAATACGCGGAACGGAAAACCACCAATGACGTCACGCAGTCGATGCCTTGGGATCCTATGATCGACTACAAGTTCATGAAGCAAAACACCGAAGACTTCATGAGCCTGTGGCGTTCGTACAAACCGACCATTGCTCGAGTGCACGGTTATGCGGCAGCAGGCGGCAGCGACATTGCCACTTGCTGCGATTTCATCGTCATGGAAGACAAGGCACGTATCGGTTACATGCCGGTGCGGGTCTGGGGTTGCCCAACACCTGCGATGTGGGTGTACCGAATCGGCGCCATGCGCGCCAAGCGCCTGATGCTGACCGGTGATTTGATCGACGGCAAAAAGGCCTTTGAATGGGGCCTTGCGACGGACGTTGCGCCCATTGCGAAGCTTGACGCTGCGGTGCAAAAGCTTGCAGACCGGATGGCCGGTGTGCCCAAGAATCAGTTGATGATGCTGAAGCTGGTCATTAACCAGGCCATCGACCAGATGGGTCTGGAACAAACCCAGATGTTTGCCACCCTCTTCGACGGCATGACCCGCCACTCGCCCGAAGGCCTGTGGTTCAAGCGTTATGCGGAAACACACGGTTTCCCGGCGGCGGTGGAATGGCGTGACAGCGGACGTGCCATTCCCGAACCCGGTCCCGGCAATTGGGGCGACGAGTTCATGCAGCCACCAGAAAAGGACGCGCGCTCGTTGTGGTCGCGTGATGTGAGCGGAAAACGAAGTGACCAGACCAGAGGCAAAACGTCCAGGACTGCCAAGGTAAAGGGCAAGCGCAGTACCTGAACCGGTGTCACGGCTTCGACTCGCCAACCTGCTGGGCCAGATCACCTTCGGCCTGCAGGCAATGACCCTTTGCCTGCCCTCGATGCAGCAATGGGGTCAGATATTCGG
>JANORY010001110.1:0-6859 GCA_031415535.1 Burkholderiales bacterium
ATCGAGGTCAAGGCACTGCCTGCTGCCAGCCGCTCGAGATACTCCCGACTGATGCGCGGCAATACCGTGTTCGTGAGAATCGCGTCGATCATGCGCCCGCCACTCTCGAGCTCGGTGCACCGGTTGATAATGAGCTTGACCACCGCGTCGTCATAGGTCAGCGGGATCTTGTGGTTCTGCGCCACTCGCTTGACGATCCGATTCAGTTGCAGCCGTACGATATTGCCGAGCATGTCGTCGGACAGAGGGTAGTACGGAATAGTGACGATGCGCCCGAGCAAGGCGGCTGGAAACACCTTGAGCAATGGCTCGCGCAGTGCTGTGGCAATACCTTCCGGGTCGGGCATAAGTTCCGGGTCCTTGCACAGCGCCATGATGAGGTCGCTGCCGACATTACTGGTCAAAAGAATAATCGTGTTCTTGAAATCGATAAAGCGGCCTTCACCGTCTTCCATTTGACCTTTGTCGAATACCTGAAAAAACATCTCGTGCACATCCGGGTGCGCCTTCTCGACTTCATCAAGCAACACCACGCTGTACGGTCGGCGGCGCACTGCCTCGGTCAGAACGCCGCCTTCACCGTAACCGACGTAGCCTGGTGGCGCGCCTTTCAAAGTCGACACCGTATGGGCTTCCTGAAACTCGCTCATGTTGATGGTGATGACGTTCTGCTCGCCACCATAGAGCGTTTCGGCGAGCGCCAGCGCCGACTCGGTTTTACCGACGCCGGACGGCCCGACAAGCATGAACACACCGATCGGTTTGTTCGGATTGTCGAGTTTGGCGCGCGACGTCTGGATCCGTCGCGCGATCATCTCGAGTCCGTGTTTCTGGCCAATTACGCGCTGGTTCAGGGTGTCGGCCAGCTTCAACACCGATTCGACTTCGTTCTTGACCATGCGTCCAACTGGGATACCGGTCCAGTCCGCGACCACACTGGCGACCGCTTGATCGTCTACCGAGGGCAGGATCAATGGCGAGTCGCCCTGCAATTCAGCCAACTGGCTTTGAAGAGCGCGCAGTTCGGTGAGTTGCACCGAGCGATCAGGGCTCGACTGAGTGCTCGCTTGGGCATGGGCTGCTTCGCCACTGGTATCGACCGATTGATTGCCCTCCCGAAGATTGGCGCGAAGCTTCAGGATTTGATCGACCAGTCCTTTCTCCTGTTGCCAGCGCCGATTGAGCGAGTCAAGTTGCTGCTGTGCTTCGGCTCGTTTGGCCTGGGCGTCGATCCGACGGCTGCCGATCGACTCGCCCACTGCGTCTTCACGTTCGATGATGCGCAATTCGGTATCGAGTGCTTCGATGTTGCGCTGGGTGTCTTCGACTTCAGGTGGCGTCGCGTGCTGGCTGACCGCGACCCGGGCGCAGGCGGTATCCAGCAGGCTGACCGATTTGTCGGGCAACTGACGCGCTGGAATGTAGCGATGCGATAGCCTGACGGCGGCTTCGATCGCGCTGTCAAGGACTTGCACCCGGTGGTGCGCCTCAAGTGGCGTGGCAATGCCGCGCATCATGCGGATCGCCTTTTCTTCGTCAGGCTCGGACACTTGCACGACTTGGAAGCGTCGGGTGAGTGCCGGATCTTTTTCGAAGTACTTTTTGTATTCGGCCCAGGTCGTGGCACCGATCGTTCGCAGGGTACCGCGCGCCAGTGCCGGCTTGAGCAGGTTGGCAGCGTCACCGGTGCCGGCGGCGCCGCCCGCACCGATCAGGGTGTGAGCTTCATCGATGAACAGAATGATCGGTTTGGTCGAGGCTTGCACTTCATCAATGACTTGCCGCAGACGGTTCTCGAACTCGCCCTTCATGCTGGCACCGGCTTGCAGCAGGCCGATATCAAGGGACATCAATGCGACTTCCTTGAGCTGGGGCGGTACATCGCCCTTGACGATACGCAGAGCGAAGCCCTCAACCACAGCAGTCTTGCCGACGCCGGCTTCGCCGGTCAGGATCGGATTGTTCTGGCGGCGGCGCATCAGAATGTCGATGATCTGGCGGATTTCTTCATCTCGACCCGTGACCGGGTCGATCTCTCCTTTACGCGCCTTTTCGGTCAAATCGACCGAATATTTGCGCAGCGCTTCCTGCTTGCCCATTTGGGCCGGTGCCAAAGCCTGGCTCGATTCGCCGGGCTGCGCCGCCGAGAATCCGTCGCTCGCGATCTGCCCTTCTTCGGGTGAGCCCGCGACGATGCGCGCGAAGTCCTCGGAGAGATTCTCGACCTTGATACGCTCGAATTGCTTCGAAATTGAAAACAGAACATTTCGCAACGACGCCGTCTTCAGCATTCCCACCAGCAGATGGCCACTGCGCACCTGGGTTTCGCCAAACATCAAGGTGCCGTATACCCAGGCGCGCTCGACCGAGTCTTCGATGTGCTCAGACAGATCCGACAGTGCGCTCGCGCCCCGTGGCAGGCGATCGAGCGCGTCGGTGACATTCTTGGCGAGAACTCCGGCATCGAGCTCATAGTGCCGTACGATTCGATGCAAGTCGCAGTCCTGCAACTGCATGAGCTGGCTCAACCAGTGGACGAACTCGACGTAGGGATTGCCGCGCAGTTTTGCGAAGACCGTTGAACCTTCAATGGCCTTGTAAAGAATGGGATTGAGCTTTCCAAACAACGCGACCCGACTGATTTCAGACATGTCTTTGCTCCAAGCGGTTCAAAACTGTTGGTTCCGGATTTTCATGGCAAGGTTCTCACTGCTGGCTATTCCACGCGGGCTCTTCACTGCATCCTGGGCACCAACTTCAGATCGCGACGATCTTCAGCACCCGCAGCCTTGCCCAGCCAACTGGTGAGCCCGAGTCGTCCCTTGCGCCCCAACCGGATTTGCGGAACTTCGTCTTGTTTGAGGACCAGTTGTGCGCGCCAGCGAAACTCGTTGCTGGTGTAGTTGGCCACCCAGTCGACCAGCCTCTGCCAGGATGGTTGCCCCGGCAGAAAAGATTCATAACGAGCCAGGTTCATGGGGCCCAGCACAATGTCGATTTGATGCTGGCAATCCCTGACCCGTTCTCCAACGACCGTGCTGACGCCGAGCTGACTGTTTTCACCGATTCCGAGTCGAGTCCGACTCTGTTGCGGCATCCTCAACCATCCTTCGACAAAACACCGTACCTGTACCGACGTCTTGAAATACGCCGACAGCAGATCAGACAGGCCGTCAGCATTTTTTGCCGAGCGTGCCAGATGGGCCGTGAACTGCCGTTTGAGCTGATCGGGAATCGAATCGCGATGACGCCAGCCCGTGCCTGCCTGTCCAAACAGCGAGCCCAGATAGGCTTCAAAACGGTCCTGATCGGCTTGATCGTGGCTGGCAGTCGGTTGCGCCTGCCGCCAGGCCCGAAAGAACAGCAATAACAGCCGGTGATGGAATATGTCGGCAAAGCGCGCCAGCGTTGGGTCCGAGTAGGAATGTTTGCGTTCTCGAGCCAGCTCTGTCAAATGGGTGGGCAGCGGTCCTTGCGGGCCAAACAGTCCCAGGAAGCGAACGGAAATACGGGCAATTCCGCCCGGGTTGTAGTCCAGGGCGGAAACGTTGGACGGCGCAAAACTCAAGGAGGGTTCCTGGGCCAGACGAACTGATTCCTCAACCGGGCGCGCGGCCTGACCGAATCGTGGCTGGTTTGGCTGCAGACTTTCGAGCCGGCGCAGCAACTGATAAAAGTCAAAGGCATAGGGCGCTTGTGCCAGTGCGGCCAATAACCGCGCGCGCGCATTCGATGTATCCAGTTCCATGTCGCTCTGTCCCTAACCGATGATCCGGGTACCGGCGCGAGCCGACCACTGAGCGACACGCCCACGCGATTCCGAATTCAGCGTAGTGCGCGTGAACGAATTCATCGAGACATGCCGCGCGAAGAACTTCTCCAGCACCGCGCCCAGCAGATAAGCGCCTGCGCCAGCGAACCCGCTTTCATCAACCGTCAGGTCTATGTTCAAGCCGCGTCCGAAGACAATCGGTCCGCGCACCGGCATGCGGGCCACGGTCGGCGACGCCGACACTCGCCAGATTGCTTCAATCTGCTTTCGGGCGATCGGATCGCTCGGATCGGAATAAAGATGCAACAGCTCGCGCAGGGCCTGTACTCCGGTACCGCCCTCGGTCTCGAACAGCGACAGATAGTTCAGCGACAAATGATTGATCAAACGCCAGGCATAGTCGCCGTCCACCATGACGTTACGGGGTCGAGTTGGACCTTTGAGCAGTTTGATTCCTTCCACCGGCAAGGTGTTCTGGAACATCAATGAGTTCATCGAACCAATCGGCAGCAGCAAAGGCAAATCGCGATTGGTAGCAAGCACTTCAACGGCGAGCTGGCGCAGCTCGAGCGAGTACGGGGATTCGCGTTCATCGACCAACGATAGAAACACTTCCGAACCGATATAGCCGGTGCGCGGGCCGTGCAGTTTCTGCTTGTGCGACAACATTCTGGGCTCGCGGCGAACGGTGTAATAGGCTCGTTGGGTTTGTTTGTCCTCTTCATCGAATCCCGAATAGAACGGCTGAAAACGCAGCTCGCTGGCATGATCCGTCCCCAAGCCCTTGACGCCGGTGATGGCGAATACCTCGAAGTCCATCGGCCTGGCGCGATCGACCGCGAGATGATGTTCAAACCGCTGCTCGCTTAAATGAATGCGATCGGCCCGTCTCGGAAATAGATTGACGATGGGCGTTGCATGGAGGGCAAGGCTGGGTGCATCGATCAGGGACTCGAGCGCGGGCTCGCCGCGACCAAAGAACAGCACCACTTCGCATTCGTCGTCATCAATTCGCGACAGCGCCGGCCGCAACCCGCTTAATCGAAAAAACAGAAATCTCGAGGCGAAAGCAAAATATTCCTGCAACAACCGGTAGCCTTGAAACGAGCGCCGATCGTAAGGCAGGATGGCCTCGGAGTCTTCAAAGCCGAGTTCCTTGACTTGCGAGCGGTCCAGGCGGGAAAAGGTACGCGGTTTTGCGGTCGCGCCGGCACCCGAAAGCAACGCCGCGCCGACGCAATTGCCTTGGATCAACTCCAAAAGTTGCACCGCCAGACTCTCCTCAGCGTTGATATGAACGTCCAGGTTGTCGAGCGCCAATTGATTGAACTTCATTCCGGCATGCGCACGCAGCCGCAGCCGAAGCGCGCCTTTGACCGGACCCGACAGCGCGAGCTTGTCCAACGGCAGATCGGGGGTGAATGAAGCATAACGTGCTTCGATCAGTTCGATTGGCCAAAGCGTCAACGCATGCGCAGTTCGAAATTCGCAAGCCGTTTGCTCGCCTCTGGGGATGATGCTGTGCAAAGCGGTACCGCGCGGCACGGCGACGCCAGCGCCTAACGCCGTATCGGCGAAATTGGGTTTGAAACTGCAGATCGCCATTGACGGCATCGGTGCCAGAAAATGCGGGTAAATCATTTCCAGCATGTGTTGGCTGAAGCGTGGGAATTCCGCTTCGAGCTTCAACTGAATTCGGGCCGCAACAAAGGCAAAGCCTTCCAGCAGGCGCTCGACATATGGGTCAGCGACTTCCATGCCCTCCATTCCCAGACGGGCGGCGATCTTGGGGAACTCTTTTGAAAACTCTGCGCCCATCTCGCGCAAGTGAGCAAGTTCCTGGTTGTAGTGCCGAAGCAGTCGCGGGTCCACGTTATTCGATGCGATCGCGGATGGTTTGTGAACCGTCATGCAAACTGATCAGTCCTGTTTCCAGGTCGAGATCGGTCTTCAACAGCAATTCAAGCGGATAAGGCTGGGCCCATAGCCGACCACTGATCTCAAACTGCAGCACGTTGTGATGGCCGAGCGGGTCGGCCGGTGCCAGGCCTCGAATGACTAGCGTGTCGGCCAGGATGCGGGGTTCAAAGTTGATGATGGCCTGCTTGAGTTCCCGCTCCAGTTCCGAAAGTTCGACTTTCGACGCCAACATTCCGGACAAAGAATGAATTCCAAAATTCAATGTCGAACGCAAACAGAGTTCGTTCTGTGCGTCGTTGGGTAAATCATGGAGTCCGGCGTTGGCATTGAACAACCAGTTGAGATCGCGCAGCACACATTGGCGCAAGCGCTGTTTGCCGATCGCTCTGGTTTCGACGGCCTCGCTCGAATTGCCGCGATCTTCGTCGATCAGACGATCCAGCAGCGCCGGTTGCAGGCGATCACGCGAAAAGGCGTCGGCCACGTTGTGCGCCCGGCGATCAGGAAAACTGAATCAGGCGGGTGTCGAGCAAAGCCACTTCGCTCTGATTCGAAGCGAACATTCGCTGTCCCAAACCTCGGTACTGCTCATCGTTCAGGTTAATCCAGTCGGTTCGACGCGCCAGCCGAAGCGCATCATCATCGGCCAGTTCAGTGCCTGGGTAACGAGTCGGCAGTAACACCGCCTGCGGTACGCCGCCGCGCAGCGTCAATTCCGCTCCGCTCCAAACCAGATCGAGGACATCGCTGGGTTCATTGACCTTCAAGGTCAGTACTCGGGTAAAAGGTACCCAGTAGTATTTACCATCGAGATAAATCTCCAGCGTTGGCCCGAGCCGCGAGTCCGCGTCACTGAGCCAATCAAACGCTTCGTCGTTTATGGTGCCGGCACAGGTGGGTATGCTGTCAATGGCTTCGGTGCGCAAGTTCTGCGCCGACGCCGCGTCCATTGCCAACGACTGCGCCAGTAATGCAGAACCTCGATCCGGCTCGCCAAGAAACAAGGGTGCACGGGTGCCGGCAAACACTTCGCGGCGAAACTGTTCGCAGTTCAGCGCATGGCGATAGGCGAGTACCGTGAGCGCGAGGCTCTTGTCCAGATTACCCGCGACATCAAGCTGATTTTCGGCGCGCGACCATGCCCCGGTCACGGCCAACAAGCGGAAC
>JANORY010001111.1:0-6501 GCA_031415535.1 Burkholderiales bacterium
GCGCGGTGCAGTACAGCGCCGACCTGGTCGGCGGCCAGGTCGATCTGGCCATTTCGACGATTACCCCGGCGCTGCAGCACATCGCGTCCGGCCGCCTGCGCGCACTCGGTGTGTCCAGCGCCAAGCGATCATCGGCGCTGCCCGACGTTGCGACGATCGCCGAACAGGGGTTGACCGGTTTCGATGAGAAGCCCTGGAGCTGCTTTGTCACGCCGGCCGGGGTCCCTCCCGCCATTCTTGAAAAACTTCGTGCCGCGTTTCGCACCACGCTTGAAGACCCAGAGGTATCGGGTAACCTGCGCAAGGTCGGCATGGAAGAGGTCGGCGGCTGGACGCCCGCCCAGATGGCCGATCAGATGCAGGCGGATCTGCTGAAGTGGGGCGAGGTGATTCGGGCGGCGAACATCAGGCTCGATAGCTGACCGAGGCAGTGCGCGCTTGGGCAACGCGAGAATCATGGCACCGGCGACGATGCTCAAACCTCTTGAGTAAATAGCCTGCCAGCCATCGGTCGGCAGCCCAGCCGGGCACCTGATGGCACCCCGGTCCACTACCAGCGTCACCGTCCCGAGCAGACCACGCTGTATCGCCTGGTGCAAGTGAACTTAGCGACTTTCTTCGCTCGATCGCTGTTAGCAGTCTGTCGGACTTAACTGTCGTCGTTGAAGGCGATCAAGATGCGAGAGTAGCAGTAACAGATTTAAGGATTTTGCGCCGATGAGCCGCTTCGTTGCCGTTGACCGAGACACCGCCTACCTGCTACCGCCGTCGGTTGATGAATGGTTGCCCGAGAATCACTTGGCGCGCTTCGTAGTTGAGGTGATCGACAACCTCGATTTGAGCGAACTGGTGAGCCACTATGCGGGTCGCGGCTCCGACGCACAGCACCCCGATCATGACACGATCGCCACGTTCCGGCGGCGCTTTTTGCCGCAGGTGAAGTCGCTGTTCGTGCCGGTGCTGAGGCTGGCGCTGCGAGGTAAAGAAGGTCGCGCCCCATGCGGCAGGTGCCGACTGGGTGGAAACGGGTGGTTAATGTGGCGACATCCGTCACCGATGAAGATCTCGATCTGATGGGTAATCACCTGGGGAACCGCCATCCGCGTCGGTTCGATTCGCAAACTGAACTCTAAAGGCGCCCCACTGCCGCGCGGCCGAGGTCCGCCAATGCCTTCAACGCGACCGCGCGGTCGCCGCGCGCCAGATCGACCGCAATGATCATTACTTGACGGTCACCGCGTTGCGTGATCAGGTACGCCGCATCGGACAGGATGCCTTTTTTCTCGTCCTGCTGCTCAACCACCGCCATGGCCTCGTCGCCAACACCAGCGATTTTCTCGAATCGCACGTTGCGTGCCGCGCCCGACTTCAGCGGGTCGACAAAGCCGATGGCCAGGCCACGTGCCTCTTCGGCTGTCGACTTGGGATCGGCATTGGTCAACTGGACGGCGAACCGTCCGGCCGGATGTTCCCACAAGCAGGCGGCGATGCCGTACTTTTCGCGCGTGCGCTCGGGTTTAGCCGTCGATGCCTTCGGAAAGACCTTACGCACCTCGGTATCCGCGAGCAGCTTGCACGGGTCGCCCTTCGGCAATTTTCCTGCCTCGGCGCTCGCACCCGTTGCGCCCTTCTCCGCATTCTTGGCACCGGGATTGGTCATTGCCTTGATCTTGTCTGCAAGTTCGCGCGCCTCGTCAAAGGCGCGCTCGTTCGCACTCTTGTCCGCCGCCACAGCGTAGGACAAAAAAAGCAGGCCGATAGCGCCCACTAGCAGCGTTCGACGAAATGACACAGCAGTCCTGTTCATGTGAGGCTCCTTTGGATGTGGTCTGACGTTTGCATTACCGGATTGCATCACCGCTCGGCGTCAGCGCCAATACCACTAACGTACTATGCGCCGAAATGAAGGCAATCGGAGGACATCCTCTGTTTGGGCTCCGGCTGCTGCAGTTCATCGAAAGCCGCCTGGGACTTTGCCATCTATCGAACTAGCAACCCTTCATCCGCTGAGCCACGGTCAAGGACGGCGCCCCTCTTTCAGACATAAACTGCTTCTGTATTGATATGCGGCCGCAAAAGCGATCCTCAGCTTCATCGCCAAAGATTAAAAACGCTAACGCAATCCCTGCGCCGCACTCGGGCGTTCCAGCCCCGCCGCGATTCTCAACAACGACGGTTAGCGAACGGTATGCTTTATGTCGCTTGTTTGATAACCTGCACGGCAGCGTTCGCCCAATGGGTATGTTTCCGCCTGCGGCCTTGGCGGCAAAGATTTACTCTGAACTGCAACTCCAGCCCACACCCAATGCCAGTCAGCAAACTCAGCGCTGGATTGTCTGCTGGCTACTCTGAAAGACGCCCGCGATTACCTGGCGGACAGTGTAATCACAGAGCAATCGTACCGAACCGTCGCCGCCTGGCTATTTGATCGGAGCCAGGCTGATCGTAGTAATGATCCAGAATCAACGCGATCACAACCAGGGTCAGCAGAAAAATCGATGGCAAAACGTAGCTCAGATTCGCTTGCGCGCTCAAGCCGAACTGGGCCGCGTATCGTTCATACAGGATCAGCGAAGGGACGTGCAATACATAAACTGGATAACTTGCAGCCCCCAGCCACTTGGAAACAGCGCTACAACCAGCCCTCGACACTCGATTGTGCGCCGAGGAATATCGCAAGCGGAAACACAGCCAGAACGGCGATATCATCAATCAAGCCATTGCTGCGATTAGTGTCGGGCAATGCAAGCGGAACTACGGCCAACTGTGACTCGAATAGGCGAAACAACTGTCAATCTTCACCAGCCGGCCGTTAGCATCGGCACGGTCAGGCGCGGATAGCCGGATAAACGATAACGACTGAAACGCGGCCGTTGCCATCGGGATCAACAACTCCATCAGGTGGGTACAACATTGCGCGGCACCCAGGCGGCGCTTGACTTCGGAACTCCAGCCGGCGCCGATCTTCATGCCGACAATGCGATCGAGGTTGACATTGCCGCGCTGGCAGACCGGATACGGCGACGCATCCGTGACCGAGCTGATCGAATGCACGACCAGGTCACGGTCAACCGTCATTCGCAGCCACATGTCGTGGATGAACTCTCCTGCAGCAACGATCGCAAGCCGCGCATTTCAATCTGGCGCAAGTGGAGTTCCTTGCGGCTCGCCGAGAACTCGTCAGGTGGCAATGGCATGCAGTAAGGGTCGGTCAGGCTTTTTTCACCAGCAAGGCCAGAATTGCCTCCAGGTGATCGTCCGCCATTTTCTCCATTTCCGCGTTGGTGCGATCCTGCACCGGGTGCGGTACAAACACATAGGCCGGGTCCGTACCCAGTGCCCTGGACTGCATGGCAGCAGCATCAATAAATTCGGTGGTCGCAACACCAACCGAAGGTATTCCGCTGGCTTCCAGATCCGCGAGGTCATGCGTACAGCACGACGTGCAGGAACCTCAGTCCGCGAGCCCTTCGATGACAACATTCACTTCACCGACAATTTGCTGGCGCAGCGGCAGTGGTGCAGGTTTGGCGACCGTCGGCTTCATGTAGCGCTTGACTGCAACACCGCGATCGGTCAGCAAGGTTTCAAGCCGATTCAGAAATACATCACCGCGCGGCTTGGAGATATCCAGCAGGCCCACGGTCAATCCATGCAACTGGTCCGGTCGGACCAGCCTTGCGCGCGACGACGGACTGTGCTCCGCTGTCGGATCCATGACGATACTCACGATTTCACCTCCTTGGTAACAGGTATTGAGCCGGCCGGGCCACCAGAGGACCAACCAGCAATGATGCCGGAGAACATGCCGGCACCGCCTCCCGCGCGGACGATGAACAGTCCTCCCGGGCGAAACTTGTTTCGACTGGTTCCTGCGACCGACTGGGAATATCCTTCGTCGATTCCCTTCGCGCCACGAATCAGTTGCTCGCCGGGAATTTCGCAGCGCTTGTAAAGCTCTTCGAGCAAACGGGCCTTGCTCCAGCCGGCTTGCCGGAACGTGCGTTCATGTTCGGGGCAGACCACCAGCAATGCGTCGCAGGCCGGCGCGAGTTTGACGTTGTGGATCGCCTTCAACGATTCCGCCATGCTGTTGGCAAGGCTCTCCGGTGTCCTCGACTTCTGGTCAACAATACCCTGCAGACCAAACCCGGCCATTACGGTAACTGCCGACACGCCGCGCGCTACTCCGAAATCGGTGCAAAGCGGCTCCCAGCATGAGCCCTCTTCGTCCTCGGCAAAACAATAGGTGTATTTGCCGGGGTTACCGAGCGTGGCGCGGTCGACTTCTTGCGGACGCCCGCCGCCGACGTTGCGAATGATCAATTGAAGCGCCCGGCCAATCGTGGCATTGGCGCGGTTGCCCTGCCCCAAGGCATTGCCACGCGAGTTCATCGAAATCTGCCGTCGAATCGGACCGTTGACAATGACCACCGGGCCAACGAACATGGTGGTCGCCAGCACGCCGTGCCATGAAAACGCCGGGTCGAGCGCGGCCTCTACCGCGGCCAGCACCACCGGCAGATACTCCGGCTTGCAGCCCGCCAAAACAGCGTTGATGGCAACCTTCTCGACCGTCAACGGCGCGAGATTCGGCGGGCAAAGCCCAAGCAATTCCTTCGGGTCGCGGCTTGTTCCTGCAAGCATGCGCATCACGCGTTTCGGAGTGGGGACCACCACCGGCAAACCATCGGTCCAGCCACGTTCGTAGATTGCCTCGATCTCGTCTTCGTCGTCACCGAATTCGACACGGCGGGCGGTCAGGCCAGTTTGATCGAAACGGATTCGCAGGTCTTCGAGATTCGCTGGTTCGACATTGAGTGCGCCGCAGCCCGGGCGAAGCCCCGGAAGACCGGCTCCAATGCCAAGCTGGCCACTGACTCGCTCCCATTCGACGCGATCCCAGCCGTACGTTCGTGCCGTTTCCTTTCCACCCGCGCGGCGAATCAGGGTCGGGACGATTTCAATGTTCAGACTGTGGGAGATATTCAATGCCCGGTCGTCAATCCGGCCTGGCACCGACTCGGGAAAGCTCGGGTCATCCTGAGTGAAAACGGTGAGACCAGCCTTGGCAACCAGTTCGGCCAGTACCGAAGCAGTCAGCTCACAAGTCGGGCAGTCGCGCTTGACCACTGCGATCAGACCGTCAGCGGGCAACGCAACTTCGGGCGCGGACATTCGGTCTCCCATAAATATTCTCTTTCTGGCTCACAACTCTCGCAAACCAGCTTACCGGAACGGTCCAGCTCGTGCAAAGTCGCTTGCCCAGCCATGTTTTCAGCAGCGAACTTATTTCTGGCGATTCGAGGAATTTTACTTCGATCGACCTCATGATCGCCTGGTTAGACAAGTTCGATCCGGTTGGTTAGACTCAATGCGGTATCAAAGGAGACTGACATCCATGCAGATCCTCAGGAATCCCGTTCGCGACCCGTCGAGCTGGACGGCCAGCGATTTCGAACACGACCGTTCATGGCTCTACTCCCTGGACGCCGAAAACCTGGATGACCTGGACAAGGCACTTCGCAGGGTTCAAGCCGAAGGCTTGAAGCCGCCGCTCTTCGGCCGCGAGCAGTTTCACATGCCGTCCATCGAATCCCGTTTGCCATCGCTGATCAATCAGTTCGAACAGGGTCGCGGCTTCTTCATGATCCGAGGATTGCCCATCGAGCGCTACAGTCTTGAGGAGATAAAGACGATTTACTGGGCGATCGGTGTTTACCTGGGCAACCCGGTGTTGCAGAACACTCGTGGCGACCTGGTCTCGCATGTCGCCGACCGTGGCGACGACTACAACCAGCGCAACGTTCGGCTTTATTCCACTGCGGCCGCAGCGTTTCCGCACAATGACCCGAGCGACGTGGTCGGATTGCTTTGCGTGCGACCGGCAGCAAGCGGCGGGCTGAGCAAGATCGCCAGCGCAACGGCAATCTATAACCGCGTGCTGTTGCGGCATCCCGAATATCTTGAGGTACTTTACCGCGGCTTTCCGCATGACCTGCGTTCGGAGGGAGCCAGTGGTGTTGCTGATGAAGTAACGCCCGATATTCCTGTGTTCAGCAATTTCGAGGGCAAACTCAGTTGCTGCCTGAATTCCAAATCGAGTCGAACCGCGCGCGAGACCATGGGTCATCCGTTAACCCAGTTCGAACTTGACGCGATTCGCTGCGTCGAGCGATTCGCCGACGATCCGGAACTGCAGGTGACGATGGATTTTCGGCCCGGCGACATGCAGTTCCTGAACAACTACGCTATCTTGCATACCCGCACAGCGTTTCAAAATGGACCGGATCCGGCACAGGCACGCCTGTTGCTCAGGCTCTGGCTAAATCTTCGCGAAGGCAGGCCGCTTGCCCTGGGCTTCGGTGACCGGTTCAACAACGGCAGCCGCGGCGGCGTGCCGGCTCGTCCAAACCAGGAGCACTGAAGATTGGAAACCTCGAACGTCGGTAAACAGGTGCCGCATATCCTGATTCTCGAAGGCGACGGCATCGGGCCTGA
>JANORY010001112.1:0-3944 GCA_031415535.1 Burkholderiales bacterium
CGGCCTGCCCTTGCGTGACTAGCCGAACGCCTTCAGTCAGTGCATCGAGCATAAATCGGCCATTGTGTTGGTTCGCAACACCGCGCTCAAAGCTGTCGGTCTGCAAGCCTGGCCATTGATGCACAGTGACTGCCTTGTGCCCGGCGAAACACGCCTGCCTGTCGATCAGCAATATATCGGCGCGTACCGCTGTTTGCGGATCATCCAGCAGTTTTGACACCAGTTCGGGGCCGATACCGGCCGGGTCGCCGGTGAACAGTGCAATTTTTGGTTTCATGGGTGAATGGTCCTGCCGAATCGGCTCGAACCGTATCGATATTTCGCAACGCTTCCATAATACGTTCTACGCCAAGCTGCGGGCTGCTTAAAACCTCCACACCAATGCCGGCCAGTGCCCCGGCTGCCTGAGCCATCGAGGCTTGCGCCAAGATAACAACATTTGCCTCGCCAAGACCGCGTTTAACCCCTGAAACAATTTCTTCGATGTAATGATTTTGTTGATCTTCAAGGAAAAACTTCCAAGCGCTTTTTACATGGAGTGTTTCAATTTTTACCTCAAGACCTAGCGCATTCGCGGATTCTTCAACAAGCAGGTAGGTCGGGGTTAGCGTACTTCCAAGTGCAGCCACAATCAATATTCTTGGCCCAAGAATTACAGCTCGATCCGCCATTGCTCGATCAATGCGCATGACTTTAAATAGGCCTCCTGAATCAGTGTGTTCTGCGGCTCCCCCAATCGTAGAACAGGTGCAGACGACAACGCTTGCCGCACTATGGCCCGCTTGAATCATAACTTTCTGAACTCGCTCGACCACGAGGGGGTTGCTCGGACCAAGCCTCTGAGCTTCCAACAAAAGATCCTCGGCAACGATATGCTCGAGCTCAACCTCGGAACAAAACTCGCCAAACAATTTATCGAAAGTAGCGACATGAACACCGGATGTGTGCAGTTGCGCTACGCGATGCGGATGACGAGTCGTCATGACGGTTAACGTCTCAGTTCAGAGGCGTTTGACGCTACTGTGCGGGAGCCTGCGAATTTTGTCCGTGTGCAACGTAATGTCATACACCAACTCGCCGCAGGCTCTTCACTGAAATATGGTTCAGCGCATTTGGAATCAGCGCTGCGCGCGCCTGTTCGAGCACTGCCACAGATAACTCACGACTGACGGATGGAAAGTCATCAAGAAAGACCTCCAACGAGTCTCCAGCCTCAAGATGATCAAATAGCACTTTAATCGGCACTCGTGTGCCGGTGAAGACAGGCGTCCCGCTGTGGATCTCGGGGTCAACGGTGATCAAGGGAACTTTCATGGTTTCGCTCCCACTTCTCTCAATTGATGAGTGTACCGCAGGGGGTTTTTGATGGCTAACGGGGCGGTTCGTGATCGTCCAATAACTTCATGCGTTGAATTTTGCCTGAAGGTCCTTTCGGCAGCGACTTCACGAGCCGTATCACGGCCGGTGCCTTGAACGGACCCAGTTCGCGTCGGCAAAATGCCAGCAAGTCAGCGCTGTTCACCGTTGCATCCTCGCGCAAGACCACACAGGCCAGAATGTCCTGACCGTACTCGCGGTGCGGCATGCCGACCGCCGCCGCTTCGAGCACGGCCGGGTGCTTGAGCAGGGCTTCATCAATTTCACGCGGCGCAATGTTCTCGCCGCCCTTGATGATCAATTCCTTCAGCCGACCGGTGACAAAGTAGTAGCCGTCCGCGTCCCGATGGCCCAGATCGCCGCTTCGTAACCAGCCGTCCGCGCTCAGCGCCTCCTGAGTCTGTTGCGGTGATTTGAAGTAGCCTTGCATGACATTGGGTCCGCGAAACCAGATCTCACCCTGCTGTCCGTCTGCCAAGTCTTCGCCACTGGCCGAAACGATTCGCACGTCCACACCGACCGGCAATCCGGGTGAACCGGATTTTCGCAAAGCCGGTGGCATCGGGTTACAAAACACCACCGACGATGACTCGGTCATGCCCATTGCTTCAATCAGCGCCACGCCAAAACGCTGTTCGAACAATTGATGATGAGCCCCCGGCAAAGGTGCCGAGGCGCAGCGCCCAAAGCGCACTGTTTTACAGGCGTTGCGAGCATGCGCAATCGACGCCTCATCAGCCGACTGATTCAACAAGTAAGCGACGATGGTTGGCACCAGATTGATCCAAGTGCAGGCGAAGCGCTCGGCGTCCTGCCACCAGGTCGAGACCGAAAATCGGCGCGGAACCACGATCGAACCGCCAGACACCAACGGTGCCAGGGTCGCGATGACCTGACCATTGATGTGATAAAGCGGCAGCGCTGACAGGACTCGATCATCTTGGTCGAGCGCATGCCAAGCGGCCACGGCACGTGCGGCATACAGAAGATTCGAATGCGACATCATTGCCGCTTTGGGTTTGCCAGTGGTACCCGAGGTGTACATCATCAGCGCGGTGGCAGCGGATCCAGCATATCCGTCCCGCGCCAGACCGCCACCCTGACCTACTCGCCCATCTTGCCCATCTTGTTCGGCTTTGCTCGACCGATCGGTCGCTTCCAGCGTTGGCCAATCGAGCGAATCAGGGTCAATGTAGAGTATTCGAGGTGTTCGGGCGATGCTGCAAATTGCTGCGGTAACGCGGCCTCGATGATCTTCGGAGGTGATCAACAAGTCCGCCTCGCAATGCTCGAGAACATAGGCAAGCTGGCTGCCTTGCGCCAATAGATTAATGGGCGTGACCACACGATTAACCGCCATGATGCCCAAAAACAGACTGCTCATAGCCAGGCCGTTATTCAAAAACAGGGCAACCCGTGCGCCAGGTACGATACCTTCTTGGTCGAACCACTTCGCCAGCCGTCTTGCGTAGCGCGCCAGTTCGCCATAGTCGATCGCCCGCGACGTCTCGGCGGAAATCAGGACCGTTCGAGTGGCGTGTTCGGCGGCCCAATACTCAAGGACCGTAGCGATCGTGTCGGCGGCAGTCTGCCGCACTGAATCAGTCATGCCCGCCCGAAGCGCGCAAAAAACGGGCCGAAAATTTCAGCTTCACTGGGCACACGCTCGGCGATCGGCCGGGCGATCCGTGTGATGTTCAAGTAATGCTTATAGGTAAGATTTTCCGAAAAGTTGTTGCCACCCCAGGTGCCACAGCCCATCGACAGAGAAAACGGCAAGCCGTTATCAAAACTGCCGCCGGTCGCAATGCAGTGCGCCTGATTGACGATGACCCGCGCCACCGACAGCTCGCGTCCCAAGCGATCGGCGCGATCGCGCCGTGTGCTGTGCAGTCCGACGGAATGACCGGCACCTTGGTAGGCATAAATGCGACCCACGATAGAACAGGCTTCATCAAAATCATGGGCTCGGTAGACCGCCAGCACCGGCGAGAGTTTTTCACCGGAAAACGGATGTTCGCGCCCGAATTCGGTTTCACCGACCATTAAAAACTTCGCGTTGTGCGCGGCACTGCTTTCAAGTTTTGCCAACTGGGCAATCTGACTCGCCGGCCGGGCAATAACCGCTTGCGACAGCTTGCCGTCCGGCCACATGGTGTGCTGCAGGCGCGCCCGATCGCCGGCCGCCAGCCAGTAGCCACCGACCTTGCTCAAGGCCGAAATAACGCCGTCAAATACTGAATCGAGCACCACAATCGAATTCTCAGACGAGCAACTGGTCGCATGATCGAAGGTTTTGGAAAAGGCGATTTTGGCTGCCGCATCGGCCAGATCAGCCGTTTCGTCAATGATGACCGACACGTTGCCGGCCCCGACGCCGAATGCCGGTGTGCCGCTCGAATAGGCAGCTCTGATGTTGGCCTGCGAGCCGGTCGCCACCACCAGATCGACTTGCTGCATAAGCGCTTGTGTGCGCGCCTTGTCAACCGGTGCCGGAATCACTTGAACCAGGCCTTCGGCCATCTCGCGACTCATGCCGGTCTTTTGCATTTGCAAATGAATCATCT
>JANORY010001113.1:0-6229 GCA_031415535.1 Burkholderiales bacterium
GCAATCGCCAGCATCTGACGCTGCCCGCCGGACAGGGTGCGCGCCCGTTCGCGACGCTTTTCAGCGAGCGCCGGAAACAGTTCATAGGCGCGCTCAAGTCGTTGCGGCAATTGCGCTTTGAGCAAATGGCCACCGACCACCAGATTTTCATGAATCGTCAGCGTGGTGAATATGTTGCCGGTCTGCGGCACGAACCCCAGGCCGCACGCGATCACTTTATGCGGCGCTTGGCCGGTCAGGTCGCGGCCGTTGAATTGAACCTGACCGCTTTCAATCGTGATCAAGCCGATGATCGCTTTGAGCAAAGTGCTTTTGCCAGCACCGTTGGGACCAATGACGGTGACCACTTCACGCGCCGAGACGCTGATCGACACGCCGTGAATAATCGGCAGGCCGCGTACATATCCGGCCACCAGCGCGTGCGTGCTCAACAGTGCTGATGAACTCGCGAATTTGGCGCGGTCTGCCTGCGCAGTATCTTTCGGTGCCGTGTTCATACCGGTGTCTGCCCCAGATACGCGTCCAGCACCCGAGAGTCGTCTCGCACGGTTGCAGCATCGCCTTCAACGACCAGTTTGCCTTGCATCATGACCATGATCGGATCACACAGGCTCATGACCAAGTCCATATTGTGTTCGATGACCAGAAAGGCGATGCCACTTCGATTCATCGCGACAATCCGCTCCAGCAGGGTATCGAGCAGTGCTGGATTAACGCCCGCAGCCGGTTCATCCAGCAGGATTAATTGTGGATCGATCATCAGCACGCGGGCCAGCTCAAGCAATTTTTGTTGTCCGCCAGACAGTCGGCCCGCCATCTCTTTGGCCTTGCCGGCGAGCGCACACGTTTCGAGTGCTGCCATGGCGCGCTCACGAACCTGCCGTTCCTGTTGTTGGACACGGCTGCCGAACAACCAGTTGTTCCAGAAGCGCTCGCCGAGCTGCCGGCTTGGAACCAGCATGACATTTTCCAGCACCGTCATCTGCGGAAACGGTTTCGGCACCTGGAAGGTACGCGCCAGGCCTCGCCTGAAAATCTGGTCTGGCGTTTGTCCGTTGATTGCCTCGCCCATAAAGTGAATCGTGCCGGCGCTGGGCTTCAAAGTACCGGCAATCAAATTGAAAACAGTGGTTTTGCCGGCACCGTTCGGCCCGATCAGTCCGGTGATTCGCTTGGACTGGACGTCGAGATCAACGCCATCGACGGCGCGCAGACTTCCAAAGGTCTTGACGAGTCCACGGACCTCGAGCAGCGGTGGGGGGACAGACACAGGAACCATAGACCCGGCATTCATTCGGCCCCTATGGTAATGGAATTTGGAATCGGAACGCGCTATGCGGCTTCAAGTTGTCGAGTCAAGGTCGCGCCACCTCGCCACAGCACAAACCGAACACCGAGTGCAGCGCTTCGTGTCCTTGAAGCATTGCCGTTGACGGCGCTTCAAAATCCGCGATATCAGCGGTTTAGTTCAACTCATGTTGGTTCACCAGATCATCTTTCCTTCAATCGAGAATTCAGAGTGTGAATTCGCCTCAACGCAAAAACTGTAACGGCCGCGAACGCCACGAAAGAAACGGCGTTGGCGGCGAAAACACCCTGGATTCCCAGACCGAGAACTTGGATCGCCACAAGTGCGCCGCCGGCAGCGACAAGCAATCGAATCGCGGTTGCCACAACGGCCAACACTAACTCACCGTAACCCTGGCAGGCGTAGTACAGGCCCATGCCAAAGCCGTAGAGCAGGTAGGTTGACCCGACCCATTGCAGATAACTGGCACCAATGAAAATGATGTTCTCATCGGTGGTGAAGATCCGCATCCACAGGTTTGGAAATAGGGCGAAAAACGTGCCAACCAATCCGCAAGCCATGGCTACAACCAGTCCTCCGGTCCAAGAAATCGAGCGAGTCCGATCCGAACGTTCGGCACCCCGATTAGTACCCACCATCGCGACAATGCCCGTTCCTCGAATCCAGATCAAGCCCATGCGGTCCAATGGCCGGAACTTCGAACTCCTTCGAAACTCGGGTCGGATCACGCGCATCGATTGCAATGATTCGCGTAGGCGACACGATATTGACGAAGAACATCTGTCGCGCCGCATCGTATACCGCCCAACGGGTTCGTCCTGGAACTTTGATTTCGGCGATTCGCTCGCGTCGCGCGACATCGATGACCGATACCGAACAGAAGTCTGCAATCGCGGGGTCGCCGACGTTGGCAGCAATCAGGATACCGCGAGACGCATCGAATGCGAGTCCCCTTGCTTCGGAGACAAGTGCACCGGCCACGGCCGTGAAGCCAGGGATTGACTCAAGATACTGGTCACGCGCGATATCAATGACGTCAAGCGTGTCGTTACTCGTATGAGCAAGGTACAGACGATCGGTCGCTGAGTGGATGTCTGCGTGATCGAATTCGCCATTGCCAACATGCTCTGGCAAATCAATATAGGTTAGCTTCGTCAGCGCCATGGTACGTCTCCTTTGATGGTTCGATTTGAGTTCTCTGAAGTTCGAGCTTGATTCAAGCCTGCCAATCCCAGCCGGCAGCCTCCAGTTCAAGCATCGTTGCGAAGGGTCCGCCACGTGCGATCAGCTCAGCCGGGGTACCGACCTCAACGATGACTCCGTGATCGATAACGACCACTCGGTCGGCATGCCTGGCGGTTGCAAGTCGGTGGGCGATGCTCAATACGGCCGTACCGCTTTTCAATACGGTCGCGCGCAATGCATCGCGCAATGCCGTTTCGCTGGCGCTGTCGATAAACGAAGTCGCCTCATCGAATAACAGAACGGCCGGACACGAGACCAGCGCGCGGGTCAGGCTCAGCAGTTGCTGCTGGCCGGCTGAGAATTGCACGCCCGACCCGCCACCTGCCGACCGCAGGAGCGTCTGATAACCGTCAGGCAGATCGCGGATGAATGCGTCTGCGCCGCTGATCGCTGCCGCTGAAATGACCGTCGATGGCAGTATGTTGTCATCGTTGAAAGTCAGATTTTGCAGCACAGTGCCACTGAACAATTGCGACGACTGGGGCACAATTCCGATGACTCGATTCTTGTGATCGTCGCCCAGGTTTCGCGGATCATATCCGGCAACGCGCACGCACCCTTGCCATGGGTTGTACAGGCCGGCCAACAGATTGACTATGCTGGACTTGCCCGCGCCGGTGCGCCCGACGAGTGCGACGTGTTCGCCAGGCGCAACCCGTAGATCTACTCCATGAAGTACCGTTGCGCCGCTCGCATATCCAAACACGACGCCCTCGCAAAAAATGCCCCCAGCAGGATCGTCGCGCGGCGACTGGAAGGGCTGCGACGACGGCGGCTTGTCGATGGGCAAAGCCAATACTTCGAAAATACGTTCGGCACCCGAGAGTGCGCCCTGAACGCTTTGCCACTCATCGCCTAACGCCGTCAGTGGACCAAAGAACCGCTGTAACAGCAGCGCGAACGCAATCAAGGTGCCGATCGAGACGCCGGTCGAGAATCCGATGAAGCCAAGCGAGGAACCGACGGTACTAATGACACCCCGGACTTCTGAAGGGCTTACTGTCGCCGGAAGATGGCGGGTGCCTGCCCATAACAAAAGGGCAATGGCGCAAGAAGTCAGCAGTGCCGTTACCGGCGAATAGACCGAGCCGTAAACCGTAGAACGGTTCGACACCCGCAGAGCGCCTTGCAGGATTCTTCGAAAACGCTGCACAAAACTCAACTCTCGACGGTAGGCCTGAATGACTTCGACGCCTTGCAGCGTCTCGTGCAGTTGACCGTTCATTTCAGCAACGGCCCGCCGACTGACCCGTTCGGCAGCACGAATTCGAACTTGAAAGTAGCGGGTGACCAGCAGCAGAGGCGGCAAGGTGATTGCGCTGACCAGCGACAACCGAGGACTAAGGGTAATCATTGCAATCGTGATCGTCAGCAGCCGGCTCAAATTCGCCACCAGGTTGGCGATGCCACCGGTGAACAGCGTGTCGAGCGTATCCACGTCCGCTGTGCACCGGCTGATCGAGTCACCGATCGGCGTGCGATCGAAGTACGAAGTCGGCAGGCGCTGCAGATGCTCAAATAACTTGATGCGCAGGCGGCACAAAATATCCTGCGCCACACCGGCTGACAGGTAGCCATAAGCGAAGCTGAGTCCTTGCGCGAAAACAACCGCTGCCAGGTACAGGAAGGCCAGATTAAGTAGGCCACTGCGCTCACCGATTGCCAGATGATCGTCGACGACGGACCGAATCAGCAAGGGCGGCAGCAACTCGCATGCGGCACCGGCCATTACCAGCACGACGATCACGATCAGCCGGTTTCGGGCCGGGCGGACGAGTTGCACCAGCGCTCGCCGCGAGCGCGCGCGGCCGGCGGCGGTATTGGACGCGGCGCGATCGATCGCGTTCAAGAAGGCATCCTGGAAGGGGCAAGCTGACCGCGTGCCTGCGCCCGAAAAATGCTCGCATACGGACCTCGTCTTGTCATGAGTTCGACATGAGTACCTTGCTCGGCAATCCGGCCTTGGTCGAGCACGACGACCTGATCGGCCTTGGGAAAGGCGGCCAGGCGCTGTGAAACCAGCAATATCGTCACTCTGCGCTCGGCGGGGCGGTCCGGCCCGAACGCGTCGCGCAGTGCTGCAATGATGAGCGTCTCAGTCGCAATGTCAACGGCGGAAAACGGATCATCCAAAACCAGCAGGCCTGGCAATTCGGGGGCGAACGCCGCAATCGCACGAGCCAAACCGAGACGCTGCCGCTGGCCACCTGAGAGGCGCAGGCCACTCTCACCGATCAGGCTATCCAGGCCCTCGGGAAAATCGGCGAGATCGGTATCCAACGCGGCAATCTGAAGGGCTCGAGCCAAGAGCTCCGGGGCGACAGCCGGGTTGCCGATCAACAGGTTGTCTCGAATTGAACCGGCGAAGAGTTGCACATTCTGCGGCAGGTAGCCGATTCGCGCGGACAGTTCGTTTGATGTCGCGCCAGCCCGCGTGAAGAGCCGGGCGTGTCCCGAGTCATTGGGGTAGATACCCAAGGTCGCACGCGCCAGCGCGCTCTTAACCGACCCGACGGCACCCGTTACGGCAACCAGGCTGCCCGGCGCCAAATCGAGCGTGACATCGGTGAGCGCAGGCTCGGACGCACCCGGGTATGTGAACGTGAGCTTCGAAAGCGATACCCCGAACGGGCCGGCGAGTTCGGTAACAGCCTCGGATCGACTGGTCAGGTTTTCAAGCTCGGCACCAGTAACATGGGCCGACTTGAACGAACCAAACCGAGGTTCGCGCACGACGCCGAAGGCCGGTGCCAACATCGGTGACAAGCGCGCATAGGCGGCCGCACCGCTCTGAATCGAATTCAGTAGTTGCGGGATACGAAAACCACGTTCGACGAAGCGCACGAACAGTGCCAGATAGCCAACGAAGACGCCGACGCTCATGGCGCCATCGACCACCCGTTCGCCGCCTTGCCAGATCACGAACAGAATGCCCGAGGTCATAAGAGCACTGTAAAGCGGTGGCAAACCGAGCCGCAACCGGGCCGCGCTCAGGTTATTCGCAGCCAAAGCTTGAGAGCAATTAGCGATGACGCCGGTGGCAACTGAGCTTTTGCCGAACAGGCGAAACACACGGATCCCCGATAACAATTCCTGAATGTTCGCGGTCAATTCGGCGTTCGCTTGCCTCGCCCGCGCCGTTCTCGCGGCAACCCAGCGTCCCGAGGCATGTGCAATGAACATCGCGATGGGTACCGGTGCGAGCGCCATCAGCGTCAGTTTTACGTCAATGAAAAACATCGCCATCAGAAACGACAGCGAGAACAGAACCGTGTCCCAGCATTCAATGGTGAACTCACGAATGCCGATGCCGAGTACTTCAACATCTCCCATGATGCGCGCCAACTGATCGCCGATTGACGAACGATGCAGATCAGCCAGCGGGCGTATCAAGGTTCCGCGCAATGCATCGGCGCGCAAATTGGCGCGAATACGCGCATTGGCGGTAATCAGCCACCAGCGCTTGAGCACGCGCGGGCCTTCGGTAAGAAGCGTGCCTCCGACGAGCAGCAACACAGCGAGCGTCATCTCCGCCGGCGTCGCCTCGCCGCGCTCAAGCGCAAGCGCCTTGTCTATCGCTGCACCGAGGAGGATGGCCGGAAGAATCACGGCCGTATTCATGACGATGCCGGCCAGCGAGCCCAGGACAAGCTCGCCCGCGACCTGGCGGAAATA
>JANORY010001114.1:0-1030 GCA_031415535.1 Burkholderiales bacterium
GCAAAAAACTCGTCGCCGAACTCGTTTTTGATGTCTCCGACGGGCAACCGCTGGTGGTTGCAGTCGGCATTTCAGGCGTGGGAACGGAGGGCGCGGAGGTCAATGTCGACCGCGAATTCGGCTTTCCAAAAACGGAAAAAGACTGGTCGGACAAGTTCGATTTCATCAAAAGATGGACGCAGCTCGAATGGCAGCGAAAGCTCCTCAAAATCCGCATCGAAGGCGGCACGCCGAGCGAGCAATCCATTTTTTACACCGCGCTTTATCATACGATGCTCGCGCCAAATGTCTGGTCGGATGCCGATGGCCGCTATCGGGGCCGCGACAACAATATCCACCGGGCGGTCGGCGCGCCGGTTTACACGGTCTTTTCCCTTTGGGACACGTACCGCGCGCTGCACCCGCTGATGACCGTCCTCGAACCCGACCGCGTGCGCGAATGGATGTACACTTTTTGGCGACAATTTGAGGAAGGAGGCCGCCTGCCGGTCTGGGAACTGGCGGCCAACGAAACGGACTGCATGATTGGAAATCACGCCATTCCCGTAATTTCTGATGCCTTTTCAAAGGGATTGGTGCCTGATTCGTTGGCAAAACGCCTGCATTTCGCCATGAAAGAATCGGCGATGGCCGACCGCCTGGGGCTGAAACAGTATCGCGAAATGGGTTTCGTGCCGTCCGACGAAGAGTCCGAATCCGTCTCAAAAACGATAGAATACAGCTTCGACGATTACTGCATTTCGCAAATGGCGGCAGGCTTGGGCCGCACCGAAGATGCCGATTATTTCGGAAAACGCTCCGAAAACTGGAAAAACCTGCTTGACCGCCGTGAATTAGGGGGTTGGAGTTGGGGAAGCCACAAGGTATACTACCAGCTGAATGACCTGGAAGGCCACCATTGAAACCATGAAATCTGCTGTTGTGGGGTTTGTGAGTTGGATGGGTGGGTAGGTGGGTGTGTGTGGTGGGAGGGTAGGGAGACCAACCGGGTCCGCCCCCAGCTGGAGTTACCGGGAGACCAGAGTGGAGG
>JANORY010001115.1:0-3816 GCA_031415535.1 Burkholderiales bacterium
CCTTTCGAATGAATTGGATTTGTTCTACGGTGCTGGTTTTCGCAATCGCTTACCGTTGCTCGACCTGTTCGATGTGCTGATCGATGCGACGTACACCCAAATTTTGAAACCTGATCCGAAGGCTTATGAGTTATGCGTGCAGGCGCTCGGAGTGCCTGCCGACGCCTGTGTGTTTGTCGATGATCAGGCCCGCAACATTGCCGGTGGCATCCGTGCAGGTTTGCTTAGCGTTCATTTCGATGTTCGCCAGCCGGGCGTATCCTTCGGCCAGGCGCTCGAGTTGTTGGGTCTCGAGAACCCATTCGAACGGAATTGAGCGCTGAAATGAAGCGATTAAATTGATGCGACTTGGCGTGAACCTTGCTACATACTCGTAACACTTCTCCCGCTAAGCAATCCTTTCCGACTGCTGCGCGTTGAGGCACAGGAATTCAGATGAGCCAGTCTTTTAATTCGTCGCGGCGCGCGGCAACTTTCGGTGTGGCGGGTTCACTGTTGGCGACTGCCGGCGTTCATGCCCAAACGTCCGCCACCGGCAAAACCGGTGATACCGCGCCGAATGCTGCGCCGCTGAGCGACAACGCTGCGGCATTCTTCACCGCCGAAGAGCCGTTCTTCAAGCAGTTCGCGCAGGAATTCACGCTCGATCCGAATATTGTTTACTTCATGGCAGCGCAAAAGGGCTCGATGCCCAAAGCGATCCTCGCGCGCATGAAAGAGGGTCTCGACCAAGGCGCACGCGATCCGTTTCCGGTTTATGTTGAACCGTCGGCTAAGACCCGCGCCGTGATTGCGCGCTGTTACGGCACCACGCCCGACCAGATTGCCATTACCCGCAATACGACCGACGCGCTGTCGCTGATCTTCAATGGCATTGACTGGCAGCCCGGCGACGAGTTGCTGATGACACCGCTCGAGCATGCCGCCGGTATCACGCTGGCACTGCGAACTGCGGCGCGTTATGGTGTCGTTATCCGGCAGTGGGGGGTGCCGTCGCACGCCAACGCGAGTGCCGATGAAGTGCTCGCGGCACTCGAGCGCAGAGTGGTACCTGGCAAAACCAAGGCGATATTCTTTTCCTCCCCACTTTGGCCAACCGGCCAGCGTATGCCCGAGCAGAAGATTGCTGCGCTGGCTCAAAAGGCAGGTGCGTTGACCATTGTCGATGGCGCGCACTACAACGGCATGTTCGATCCAAAACTGGATCAAAGTGGCATTGATTTTTTTGCCTTGTGTGGCCACAAATGGCAGAACGGTCCGGGCGGGACCGGCGCGCTCTATATTCGCAATCGTAAGCTGCCGGCCAATCCCACCGATCTGCCCAAATTCTTCATCAGCCGTTCGCAGTCACGGCTAGTCCCGTTTGATGGTTCCCGTGGCAACTGGGACATTGGCGAAGCCTTGTCCTTGTACGGATTTCCGGAATCAGCGGACTGGCGTGCGCTGGGCGAGGCTTGCGAGTTATGGGAAAAGGTCGGCCGCGCACGTATCGAGACTTGGCACCTGCGGCTCGGCGATTATTTCCGCGAGCGGCTGGTGTCGAGTTTCGGCGAAACTGCAGTGCTGGGCGCGCAGAAAGATCCCGCGCTGAAGTCCGGCATTGTTGCTTTTAATCCTTTTCCAACTAAAGAGTTGCGCTGGAACGAAAAACTCAATGTCGACTTTCGCGGCCGCCTGTTGCGCGAATACGGTTTTCGAATCTCAGGCCTGGGCGTTGGTGATAACGGGCTTACCCGCAAACCCGACCCGCAAGCGGCGGCGTTTCCGGGTGGCACCATCCCGAATCGTCACCCGGAAACTCTGGCACCGGCACCGATGGACCACCCGCAACGGGTTAACGCCTGTGTCTGGAACAATCGCGATCAGATCGACCGTTTTGTTGCTGCGACCCAGGATCTGCTGAAGAAGATGATTTAAGGGTGGACGCTAAGTGCGGATCAGTCCGCCGTTATTGGTACGCACTCAATGATTGGCGAGGTCCTCGAAGGGCAAATTGATGATCAGGGATTTGTGTGCAGGCATCAAATCTTCAAATGGAAACTTGGCAAACTCATTCCTCGTTGGGTGAGCATTTTACTCTCTCGACTACCTATTCGAATGCCAACGCTGCCGGCTGACAACCAAAAAAATGGCTTTATCCCTTGCCGACGCGTTTCATCGGTCAGCGCAGACAAGGCTTGAAACGGCTGAGTTTTGAGCTTGGCTTGAAGCCAATCTAACTTTGCCAGAACGGTTTTCACTTCACCTAAACTTGAGCCTGAGTGAGGTTCAATCCACACCGCAGATTCAGGTGACTTACTAAACTTTATGCCAAGTCCATAGTCCCATCGATGCGCCTGAGCTTCGGTCGCCGCAAACGTGGCGTCCAAGTCGATACTTCCTGTGAATTTTGCGCCCTTGGTTTTGAGATTGATACGAGTACGGTATTGATTTTTCACGGCTTCCTTACCGGCTGCGGGTTCTAACCCAGCACTTTTCACTGCGGCGGTAAAGGCTGAATTTGAAACTAGCCTTGGCGCTAAGGGAGTCGCTGATTCTCTCCCCGTTTTCATAGCTCGGAACCTTCAACTCTACCTTTGCGCTTTCGCGCTTTAGGGATGGCTGCACGGTTCACCAAATCTGAAATCACTGCATTCGTACGGCTAGCAAATCCTACTAAGCCACCCCATTCAGCTTCATCAAGCATGCTGGAAGACGGATTCAGATCGGAAATATTTTGGGTGACTTTTTGACGGTTGAAGAAATAGACGCGAAAGTCTTTCTTGATGACTGACTCAGCTAGCCCCTTGGCGTAGGCATTGGCTGGCAGGGCCAGAAGCTTTCGAATATCAGCCTCAGTGCCCTTGAGCTTTTTGAACTCCTGGATAGCCCACACCAAATCCAAAACAACCGGCGAATGGCTGGAAAGTACGACCCGGTATCCGCGTCGCATCAGCTCTAACACCAGAAGCAATACTGCCTCGATACCCTGGGGATGCAGGCCCATTTCAGGCTCTTCAATGACGACCCATTCGACCGAGTCGCGTCTTGAGTTTTTCCCTGCGGGACAAAGCCAATACAGACCTAACAGAAGCGGAGTGAACTCGCGTTGACCTGCGGACCATGCCGTAAAAGGCAGGCCTTCGCGATGCCCTTTAATCTTCAATACAAGACGCTTGGTGAAATCCTTGGCATCAAGCTCTAGCGTGCCGCCGCCAAACAAGTGCTGTTCAATCGGCTCTCGCAATGTTTGGTTCAGCCGATTCTGTTGCGGAAATAGCTGGGCCTTCGCGCCGAATTCGTTTTGCACTAAATCGTGAACGGCATCACTGAAGTATCGTAGTGCGTAGGGGTCGCCGTAGTTGAATTGCCCAAAATTTTGAGTTACGCCGTTGGCCAAACTCATGACTCGTTGCGCTGGAATGTAGAACAGGCGCTCGTCTCGGCGTGGGCTTTTCGTCGCCTTCGCAAAACCAGGAAGGGCGTAGTCTTTCCCGTTCCAGGTCAAGGACGAGGTCTTTGGGTGCCATGCGTCAGACATGCCCTTGCCAAAGTAGCCGCCCAAAAAAGCATCGCTGTCATCATTAAAAACAACACTATTCTGTGAAAACGTATCGAGGATGTGATCCTGATCCAATAGCAATTTAAGCGTTTGGAGGAACACGCTCTTGCCGGTAGCTTGAGGGCCAACAATCACGGTTAAATCGCCGAACGTTACGTCTGCTTCTTTGATAGGCCCAAGGTTTTTTAGATGGAGCCGATTCGTCTTGAGTCGAGACATCATCGTTTCTCCGTTAAAGAGGTTTCCAAAGTCATGAGTTTCAAGGATTCGATACC
>JANORY010001116.1:0-4324 GCA_031415535.1 Burkholderiales bacterium
GAAATACAAGGACGGCCTGGCCAACAGCTCCGGGCAGGTCGGTCGTAACTATATGCGCCACATGACCGGCTCGGTCTACGCGGTATTCGATAAGCCGGTCCATTTTTATCGCGGCACCACCATGGCCGGCATCATTTCCGATGAAGCGAAAAACAATCCGAAGCGTGGCTTTGTCGGTGGCTATGAAATGGAAACTCTGGCGCTGGGACTGCCGTTCATGGCAGCCTTCCTGAACCCCGGTGACTGGGGCGAGGAGTTCGCCTGGTACATGGATAACTACGCCAACATGGCCGGCATGTGGCTGGTCGGTGAAGATATGCCGCGCGCGGATAATCGCATTACACTGAACAAAACGGTCAAGGACAAGTACGGCTTGGCGGCACCCAACGTACACTTTGATGATCATGAAAATGACAACGCAATGCGCGATCACGCCTTTAAACAGGGGCAAGCGGTGTACCAGGCCGCCGGTGCTCTGAAGTCGTTCCGCACGCCACCTTATCCGTCGACGCACAACCTGGGCACCTGTCGAATGAGCAGCAAATCAGTCGATGGAGTGTGCAACCAATGGGGGCAGACACACGACGTCAAGAATCTGTTTATTTCCGATGGCAGTCAATTCACCAGCGGCGGCGCTGAAAATCCGACCCTGACGATTGTCAGCCTGGCAATCCGGCAAGCCGACTATATTGCCAAACAAATGAAGCAGCGTTCGCTTTAGACTTTTCTCATCCGAGGTTTGCCATGTGCCAGGTTTTCGCAAAAACCGATCCGATACTCTACGAGTCGCGCTCGCGCTCGATTCGCATACACGGTGTGATCACCGGAATTCGGCTCGAAAACCTGTTCTGGGCAATCCTTTCGGATATGGCTGAATCCGAAGGCATGACGACCAATCAGTTGATCGTCAAAATGCATGAGGAAGTCGGTGAGCATCGCGGTGAGGTCACCAATTTCACCTCGTTCCTGCGCGTGACCTGCCTTCGATATCAGTCATTGCGCGCCGACGCTGCAGTACGGTCTGAAGCACAGTTCAGTCGACCGATCGTAAATGCGGCAGCAACGCAGCCGACCGTTTACGCGGTAAGCTCGCTGCCGAAATCACGATCGGCCCAGGCGCTACAACGCGGTACACTGCAGGGTTCCTAGTGTGGAGTTTCACACCATGCAAGCCGTTCCCTGGCGGCTTGGGTACCTGCGCATTGCATACCTGCGCATTGCATACCAGCGAATTGCCACATGCAAAACCAACCGAATAGTCAGCCACTGCCCGTCATCGGTTTTATCGGCCTGGGTGTCATGGGTTCGCCCATGGTCAGTCATCTGGCGCGCAAAGGTTATCAGTTGCGGGTCTTTGACTTAAGTCCTGAGCCCGGCGACAAACTGGCCAGCGAGTTTGCGCAGATAAAGTCCGAGCGTAGCCTGTCTGCACTGGCGAGCGAATCCGACATTGTCATCACCATGTTGCCGAATGGCCAAGTGGTTCAGCAGGTCTTGCTGGGCACCCCTTTGGAAACACAGGCAAGCGCTCGATCGGCGGTCCGCGCGGGCGCTGCACGACCGGTCAGCGCGCAAGATGAAGCCTTGATCAACGCACTGCGCCCCGGTTCATTAGTGCTTGACACCTCCTCGTCCGAACCCTGGCTGACCCAGCAAAGCGGCGCGGCGCTGGCCGAGCGCGGTATCGAGATGGTCGATGCGCCCGTGTCGGGTGCCCAATGGGGTGCCCAAGCAGCGGAACTCGTGTTCATGCTGGGCGGCAGCCCGGCAAACATCGCGCGCGTTCAACCGCTGCTCGACATCATGGGGCGTGCCAGTTTTCACCTCGGCCCATTGGGCAGTGGCCACACGATGAAATGCATCAACAACACCATTACCTCGATGACCTTTCTGGCCACCCTCGAGGGACTGGTCATGGGCACCAAGCAGGGTCTCGATCCGAAGGTCATGAACTCGGTGCTGAACGAGTCAACCGGCATGTCGTGGATCACCCGCAATCATATTGAACAACGGATCACCAACCGCAGCTTTGACGATCCGTTCAAACTGGCGCTGATGGTCAAGGATATCGGTATTGCCCTGCGACTGGCGCACGACATGAATCTGCCGCTACCCTTGTCCGGTCTGGGTCAGCACCTGTGGCAGTCGGCGTTGCAACAGGCCGTGCCGCACGCCAGCGTCAGTGAAGTGGCGCGTTGGGTCGAGCGCCTGACCGGCGTCGAGATCAAAACTCCAGCCGCGCACTAACCCGAACCGCCCGCGGCTCGGCCGGGTGAAAGTGCAGATCATTGACGGGTGCCGCCTCGTTGCGTAGCCGCGAGCTGTAGAAGTAGTCGATATCATTGACCTTGCGATTGAAGACATTGAATAAATCGACCGACAACTCGAGCTGCTTGTTGACCCGATAGCCCGCGCGCAAGTTCACCAGGGTTGACGATCGAGCCTGTTGCGAATTGTCCTCAACCAGCGGACGCGGACCCAGAAAGCGGATTTGCGCGCTGCCTGACCAGGGGCCGAGATCACGAACCGCCACTGATGCCGAGGCAACCCGCGACACCGATCCCGGAATACGATCGCCACTTGGATCACCGTCTATGAAGCGAGCATGCGACAGCGCCAAATCGAGATCGAACAACAACCAGGGTTTGGGCGTGTAACGGTTATTCCACTCAATGCCCTGGCGTCGGCTCGGACGACTCGCCTCGGTGGTGCCAGCGTCGCCGACAAACAGCAATTCCGAGCCAATGCCGAGTCGCCAAATCGCCAGTGAGGTTTGCAAGTTTGGCACCAGTTGTGAGCGAATGCCAAACTCGTAGCCGGTGGTTCGCACCAGGCCATTGACCGGGTCAGTCGGCTGACCGCTTTTCGGATCAATCCGGGTGACCGTGCCGCGACCATCGTTGCTGTGAAAGCCGCGGCCCCAGTTCAGGAAGTACTCGGTCTTCGCCCAGGGACCAAACACCGTCGAGAATTTTGGCGATACCAAGTTATCGCTGCTGCTACCCGAATTCTCCTCCAGGTTGCTGCGTACCGCCCAGCGATACTGATCGGCCCGCAGACCGGCGATCGTGCGCAACCACGGTGTCCAACTGATGCCGGTTTCGCCGAACACACCAACGCTGGTTTGCTGCACCCGGTCATCGCGCGTGGTTGCGGTGATCTGGCGTGCCACCGAATCGAACAAACCGACCTTGATCCGGTCATGGCGCAGTTGCAGCCCGAACTCAGTGTGAACTTCGCGCCCGGCCCATTTGCCCGCCCACAGGTGTTTGAGCGATCCGCCATAAACCGCGCGGCCATCGCGCTGCAGGAACTGATCACCGTCGTTTGAATTGTCGAGAAAATAGCTAAAGTTCGAAAATAAACTCAGGCTGTAGGAAATTGCATAGGCCGACGCCTGCAATGCCGCGCCCTGAGCGAGCGGCTTGCGCCATTCGGTCGATAAACTGTGCCGTGTAGTTTCACCGCCGACGGTGTTGTCCAGGCTACCAAATCGACCTATCTGACCGGACTCGACGGCACGCAGCGGAATTTGATCGGTGGCATTCCAGCGCGAGCGGTACGACATCAGGGTGACATCAAAGCCATCGGCGCGACTGCCATCGGAGTAACGCAGCACGGCATTCTGCTTGCGCAGGCGTTGTTGATTTTCCCAGGGCCCATCGTTGCCCTGCAGCTCGAGCGCCGCGAGCAGATTGGCACCGTTGGTGAGCGTCGGCGAAGCAGCGCTCAAAAGACGGCGATAACCGTTCGCCCCCCAGGTGAGCTTGCCGAAGGGCGCATCAAGCCGGTTGCGCAGGCTGATTGCGGCCGAGCCGGCCGATGAAAAATCGCCTTCATGCGAAAAATATGGTCCTTTCCGATAATCGATCCGATCGATCAGCTCCGGCATCAGAAAATTCAGGTCGGTATAGCCGTGACCATGCGCATGGGTCGGCAGATTAATCGGCATACCCGCAATACTGGTCGCAAAGTCGGTGCCGTGATCGAGGTTAAATCCCCGCAGAAAGTACTGATTAGCCTTGCCATCGCCCGAATGCTGGGTGACGATCACGCCGGGAACAAATTCCAGCACTTCGCCAGGACGCAGAGCGGGCCGGGTTTTAAGAAGCTGCGAAGTGATGCTGCCTTCGGACGCCGCGTCCGAGCTGCCGATCGCGTTGTGGTAATGACCGCTGACAACGATCTCGGACATTGCCAACTTGGGCTCTGGCTGCGCGAGTTCGCTGGTCGTAAGTTGTGCAACGGTAGCGATCTGGGCGTAGCTCGCGGAGCAAAAGGTTCCGATGACCGAGCAGGCCGTGACGGCGAGCGCACAAGAGCG